>CAZSTM010000165.1:4720-8105 GCA_964609635.1 uncultured Gemmatimonadales bacterium | reverse complement strand
GTGTAAGACACTCTTTTTAAAGATAATCGCCTTGTTTATGAATAATCCGGGCTAGATGGAAAAATAAAAGATTGCTCAGCCTAAAGAAAGGTCAGGGCCAATAATTTTTACGGCCGCCGGTCGAGGATGGAACAGACTGTTCCGCGACAGAGTCACGCTTATGGTATCTCCCGGCTTGCAGGCAGCGTTCTTACGCCCCTTTGAGTCCGGCCCGATTAAGGGGAAAATTACCGGGATTGCAAAGTGATTGCGAGGTTTTTATCCAGGGTCACTTGCCGGGATTTTCCGCCCAGGGTTACCGTGTATGGAGAGAGAACGGTTTTCTCAGCGCCGCGAGCCTCGTATTCGAGCAGCTCCGCCCTAAAACGCCCCGAGGAGTCGGTGCTGCCCGTTAAAACCTCCCGGCCGAGCCTGTCGCTTATCTTTATCTCGGTACCAGGCAGCGCATTGCCCTCCCCATCGGTCGCAGTCACTCTCAGGGTCCAGTAAACCGAATAGCTGTGGGCCCGGTCGGTAGCCTCGACTTCGAACCGGGCGCCGATTATTTCATTGGAGCGGAAGTCTATGTCGGAGGCAAGATGATCGCCCCATCCCATTCTCACCGGAGTGAAATCCTCCGGCGCGTCTCCAGCTTTTATGATGGTGTTGTCGTATATTTCCACGTTGGAGGCGCTGCCGTAGCGCGAGGCGACCCAGACGGCGGGAACATTGGTCACTATTCTGTTGCCGTACCACCGGCCGCCGTTATCCGAGCCCCCGATATAAAATGCAGCCGCCAGGGCTTTTGAATGCGGGTCCTCATGCCGTACAACTATTTCATTGTCGTAGACAAAAGTCATACCGCCGCTTACGCTTTGAAAAAACGCATAGGCCATGGGAATGTAGTCAGGATACTGCGGGTAATCCCTGCCGATGATCTGAAACCTGTTGCCGTAAATCCTGTTCCCCTCACAGACAGCCGGCGAACCGGGTTCGGCCCCGTAATCCGCCAGTCTTACCGCGTTGACACTATAGTCCGTGTGTCCGTACTCGCAAGTAGGGGGCGAGGCCTCGATAGTAAAGGTGTTGTTGAAAATGGCGATGTTCTTATGGCGGTAGATTTCCACCCCGGAGCCGATTTCGGGCTCGAAACGGTTGTTGTAGATTTTCGACCCGTCTCCGCGGGCCATGACACAGTAATGGTTGGTCACCATCTGACGGTTGACAAACAGGTTGTGGTGAACCTTTGAGTTCTCGCCGGAAAAGGTCAGGCAGCCCTGCCCGCCGAAAAATTCGCAGAAGGAAACCTCGGAGGCTCCGGGGCCCCGCAGCCAGACGGCGTGAATGCTGACATGGCGGTTGATAATAAACGGAGTGTCAATCTCGAAGCGGCAATTGTGGATTACGGCCCTCGGCACCTCCACGGCGTTGGTGTTAATGCCGGATGCGGCGATCTTGACATTTTCGAGCACCATCTTTACCTGCTCTGCAGTGGATTGGATTCCCCAGGAAAGGACCCCGATGGCGCCGCTTTTGATAACTCCGTTCCTGATGGTTACCGTTCCCGGGCCTCTAACCCGCGGAATCGGATGTACCGGCTCCCCGGCCGGGCCCCCGGCGTCATAGTCGAAAAAAGCGCACTGAAGGCCTTTATACTGATCGTCGTTGTGCGCCGCCGGGATAACGCGTCCCACGATTCCGATACCCACATCCCCGGCCGGCCGGATGTCGATCTCATCTACCAGACAGTCTGTCTCGGCCCTGACACGGACCCGATACCTTCCGGCAGGCAGGCCGTGGAGATGTGCGAACACGAAACCGCCGCCCAGGCGCGGGGACTTTCTCTCCACCGGACAGCTTATCCTTACATCGTTTCCCTGACCATATTTGCATCGCACCTGTGCGCCGTTTTCATCCTCCACATAGACGCTGACTTGCATATCTCGCCTGGCGACCCCGCAGATAGCGTAATAAGACCTGTCGGCCACCGGCAGGGTAACATAGCCGGAGACTATCTGTTCTCCCGCCGGAAGACTCAGGATTTTCTTACCGATAAAAACGTGCACCTTTTCAGTCTCAACCACCCTGGCGCCCGGCGCCCTGGAGGTGTCCCAGCCTTGGAGACCTTGCTCGAAACCGCAGTTGGGATTGTTCCGGTAATCGCCCGCCGCGTAAGTGATGGTATAGCCGTTGAGGTCGAGAATTACATCCTTGCCGAGAAAAATCGGGCTGGTGGAACCGGCGACATCGGCGGTAAGCATGTAGGTCGTCCCGGGCTTATCATAGCTGCCGGGACCGGTCACCGCGACCGCACCACCTTCAAGCTTCCGGTGTCCGGTCTTTTCGTACTCCGCCGGGGCCGGGCTGGAAAACCACACCAGCAGCCAGCAGCCCAGAGCTATAATCACGGGATTTTTTAATTTAATCTTTAACATAATCTTCCTTGATACAGGCTTTATAATGTACAGGTGAGGATTTTCAAGTCTTTTTCCAGCAGGAGCCGGCCCATACTAAGCCCCGGCCTGGAGAGTTGCCGCAACTTTCTCTACTTCCCGCCAGATGCGTAGCAGGTTGCCGCCCCAGATTTTGGCGATGTCCTCTTCCGAATAGCCGCGGCGCAGCAGCTCTGCGGTGACATTGGCAGCTTCCGCGGCGCTGTTAAAGCCCCGCACCCCGCCTCCACCGTCGAAATCGCTGCCGATACCCACGTGGTCTATCCCGATCAGCTTTACCGCATGGTCGATATGGTCGACAAAATCGGCGACATCCGGCTGGGGAAACCTTTCGAGTATCTTTTTCCATCCGGCCTGGAAGCCTTCCATAAGCTCCCGGTAAGCGGAAGGTTTCCGGTTAAACATCTCGACAAGTTCAAGGTGGGTGATTTCTCTTATACCGAGCCGTTCGAACAGGTCATCGACAGCTTGAACCTTTTCCCGGGGCAGCTTCAGAAACCCCCAAACAGCGGTTATCTGGACACATCCGTCGTTTCTTTTTATGGCTTCCAACTGTTGGTCGTCCAGGTTCCGGGTCCTGTCGCACAGGGCGCGGCAACTTGAGTGCGAGGCGATTACCGGAGCTTGAGTCACCTCGAGCACATCCCGGACAGAGGCGGCTCCCAGATGGGAAACATCCACGATGATTCCCAGACGGTTCATCTGTGCGACCACCTGCTTGCCGAATTCGCTCAAACCCCCGTGTTCCGGCTCTAAAGAACTGATCGAAGCGTTTTCCAACTGCTGGAGAACCATCAGCAAGCGGTTGCCTGCTTCGTCCAGTTTTCCCTCCTCGGGCTGGGGCTTGTTCGGCGGGTTGGCGGAGTCGCAGATCTGGTTGTGCCCGTTGTGGCAAAGGGTTATATAGCGCACCCCGAGGTCGTAGTAGGCTCTGACCAGCGAGAGGTCTGTCC
>CAZSTM010000165.1:0-4710 GCA_964609635.1 uncultured Gemmatimonadales bacterium | reverse complement strand
CTACATCGGCGGGGGAGCGGGCCAGTTCTATACGGTCGGGGTACATCTGTTCGCACAAGCGGTGGATGGCCTCGATCCTGGTAGCCGCCTGAACCCGGGCTGTATCGTATCCCTCCACGGTCAGTGGCCCCTGGTGCGCATAAGCGATCAGAAACACTCCATCCACGCCGCCGTCCCGCATCTTGGGAAGATCGACCTTCAGCTTGTCGTCGCGGATTCCCGGATCACACTCCTGTGTGGCGTAATTCAGAGCGATATCCACGTGTGAGTCCAGCAGGAGTATCCGGCGGTTGATTTCCCAGGCTCTGGCCATGAAATCCTCCTTGTCCCGCCCGGTGCCGCAGCCGTAGCAGGCGGCAAAAATAAGCCACAACAGTATAATGGATTCAAATCTGAATACTTTCATCCGGCTCTCCCTCCCGGCTCTTAGGATAAAAAGGTTGCCGCTCCCCTGTACCCCGCTCAAGGGCCGTAGTCCACGGCTTTTACCGCCTCCAGTTGTTTCTTGCGGTCGCCGGTGGTAAGCCGCACATCCCTGTAGCGTTCGAGCACGGGAGGGTTCGGCTCTGTCAAAAACCCGTAGGTTTCGGGACGGCGACTGAGAAAGTGGATGGCCTTCCGGCTGTCTGTACCGTTAATAGTGGTCCACCAGGTGCTCTTCTGGATGCGCTCCCTGGTGAAATCTATCTCCGCCATGATTACCGTATCTTCCGCTCCCACCGCCTCGGCCACCACTTTGCCGTCAAAATCGATTATCCCGTTGCCGTCTTTGCCCAGAATTACCGGAGCTATATAAACCGAGTTGTCCTTGGCCCGGGTCAGATAGCGGTGGCCGGTGGCCAGGCCCTTTCCCGCTTGGTTCTCACGGCCCATGGTGGGGTTGAAAATGATATCGGCCCCCTTGAGAGCGAAAATGGTACAGATCTCGGGGTAGACAATCTCCCAGCAGGTGGCCACGGCTATTCCGGCGAAATCGGTCTGGTAAACATTGTACTCATCGCCGGTGGCCACCAGCCAGGTCTCCAGAATCGGGATCACGGTCTTGCGGTGTTTGCCTATGATCCTGCCCCGGCGGTCGAAAATCACCGCCGAGTTGAACACCTTATCTCCGTCGCGCTCGTAGAGCGGGGCAATGATATACATTTCGTATTGTCGAGCGATTTTCGCAATTCTGTCGGTCAGCGGGCCCGGCACCGGCTCGGCCAGTGAGGTAAACAGGATCTCTCCGGTCTCCGGGTCGGTAACGTCAATATGCAGCCCATAGGCACCGATATGCTGCATGTCCTCCGGGGCGCAGACCAGGTCCGCTCCCATCCGGCCGGCCTTCTCGACAAGGTGCAGCAGCTTATTGAAATGCGCCATCATCTGCGGCCGCACTTTGGCAGGGTCGTAGTCCCCCTTGAAGGGGTCCTGACGGGGCAGCCCGCTGGCCTGGATTATCGCTATTTTAGCGGTTCCACGGGTCTGGCCGCAAAGCGGCAGGGACAAAATCAATGACAGAGCCATTACAAGCAGCAGTGTTGAATATATCAGTCTCATCGTCGGTCTCCTTTACATGAAAATACAGACTACAGAAGTCAGAAGTAAGTAAGGACACAGGGCCGGGCTCGCAAAAGAATGCGTCGCGAGAGGAAATGTAGCCGTGTCCTTTGCACAGATCCAATACACACCCCGCCCTTTATAAGCGGGCACCCCTCTCAAGAGGGGATTAAAGGCACCTCAGGTATAGCCGGCCGATAGACTCGCGCGTGAGCGTAACACATTCGCACCCGCGCTATTTGTGCGGCGGGGCCAGGTAATCCTGCACGTCCAGCCAGTGCGCGCGCATGATACGCGCTTTTTTCTTGAGCTGCTCTATAAGATCGGGGCCCAGCAGGAAAGTATCCTCGTAGCGGGGGTCTTTCGCCATGGCCACCAGCTCCAGGCCGCCGTTTTCCAGCAGCTCGATCAGCTCGTTGGTATTGTCGAACTCATCGCGCGCGATCTCGTTCCATTCGAGATTGCCCTTGTCTCCGAACCAGTTGGCGACTTTCTCCGGTATCCTCGGCTCCCCGGCGAGAATTTCCGCATAACGGTCCCGCAGGAGCTGGGCGTGATAAAAGTTATGGATGGAACGCACTTCGCCGGCCCACATTTTCAGGCTCAGGGCGACCTGCTTGAGCCATTTCTCTTCCGGGGCGCCCTCGAGATTCTCCAGGGTGCGGGCCGCCCGCAGCGCTGTGCTCAGGGCTCTGCGCAAGCCGCCGTCGTCCCAGCGCGAGGGGCCGTACATGCGGCCGCCGTGCAGGTCGATCCAGTCCATTCTGGCCTCGTTTTCACGAACATTGAAAATATGCGGCAGGAAGTAGGCCTCCTCCTCGGGCTTTAGCAGCTCGGGTTTTAGCACCAGGGGACGGGTAAGATGTCTCATGGAGACACCGCAGTAGAAGTTGCTGTAGCGTTGGGCCACGGCGTTTTTCAGGGCGAACGCCTGGTTCATATTGTAAAAGGCTTCGAACACCTTGTCCTGGTTGTTTTCTCCTCCCCAGCGCCCGGCGATTTCCCACAGCTTGACCAGTCGTTCTGCCAAACCGTCGGTGGGCTTGTTGATACAGTCTTCCATCACCTCGAGCAGCTTTGCGATGGCTTCAGGCCTGTCCTCGAAACGGCAGTACATGGCGCTCACGTTAATTGAGACATTATCGGTACCGGGCCTGTGGTACCTCTCCATCGAGCCGATGATTGCCAGGGGATCGATGATACCTAGGAACGGATAATTCTGGTTGATCATTGTGCCCAGGCTCATCAGCGAGGGGTCCCTTCTGTCTATGAAGGTATTCTCCGGCAGCAGCGGCAGGATTACATCCATCTCGTTCTGCCAGAAATTGACATTGCCCCAGCGGAAGACGATATCGCCGCCGCCGAGCTTTGCGCCCTGATGCACGGTCTCGCACAACCGGCGCACCCGCTCACCGACATTGCGGTTCATGCAGTGACGGGGACCGTTGGGCCCGGGATACTGCGCCGCAGCCCAGCAAAGACCGGAGCCGGCATCGTTGGTTCCGCTGATCACGGTGCTGATTTCGGGGACATTGCGTTTGATCTCGGCCATCATCCATTCGATCATCTCCAGGGTCTCGGGCAGGTCCACACACCAGGCAAAGGCCTCCTTGCGGCTGCGGCGGGGATGGTCCACCCGGGGACCGCGCAGGTGCGGATACTCCTTGAAAAACGACTCGGGCAGCATGTGGGTGTTCTTACCGACAAAAACCGCCTCCAGGCCCAGCTCGCGTACGATGGCGGCCTTGGCTAACAGCAGTTTGCGGTTTTTTTCCACCCATTCGGCAGGCAGGTGGGGGGCGATCTTGGGATGCGGGTAAAATTTCCAGGGAGCCGGTATGTCGCAGGCATATTCATGCCAGGGACTTCCCCCCTCCGGAATCTCGTACCAGCCTTTATCGGCCAGGGCGCTTATCTGTATCTGTACCCTGCCGTAGGTTTTCATCCGTGCGGCCAGCTCGGCGTAAGCACGGAACTCCTCAAGGTTTTTAGACCCCC
Source organism: uncultured Gemmatimonadales bacterium (assembly GCA_964609635.1). Taxonomy (GTDB): domain Bacteria; phylum Gemmatimonadota; class Glassbacteria; order GWA2-58-10; family GWA2-58-10; genus JAFGTO01. Next base: position 1,173 of record CAZSTM010000165.1, on the reverse strand, counting down.
TGCTGCCGAAAATAAAGGTCTTTTCAGCAGCCGTCGCCTCCTGCGCTCCGAAGGAACCCAGGAACAGAAACACACTCAGCCAGAGGGGCAGAAAAAGTGCGAGGCGGCGGTTTTCAGAACGCCTTATCTCGCCGGGTTTACGGTTCGCTTGGTGAATCAAGGTACGCCTCCTTTTTTGGTGATATTTTGGTCAGGGACAGGTTTCTTCTTTTCGAAGATAATAATAGTTTCCATTCCATATAAAAAGTACGAAAGCATCTTTTCCTCAGCGATGTTCTTTCAGCCACATGGTTTCCTCGTCCATGCCGGGAGGCCTCGGACCGTAATGGGGAAGCTCCTGCCCCAGCTCATAGGCTCCCAGGTCCGGGGATTTGCCCGAGTAGTTATCGTTGATTCCGGGGATGTAAACCCCGCCATCCACGGCCGCCGAGCCCGGCCTCAGGCGCAGGTCGGCAGGCTCTCGCTCGGGGATCGGGGGATTGGGAAATACCAATCCCTTTTTGAACACGTTGATATCCACCTTCAGGGAGTGCTTCCCTCCAGTGAGCTCGCGCAAGCCCTTGATATCGGTAAAGGTTTTATCTCCCACCTGACCGTTGAACGGAGTCTTATAAGTGCCCACGCCATTGTAGTCAAACTCGCAGGTATTATTGAAACCCGGAAGGTATACCGCCTCTCCCTCGCCGGCCGAGTACCGTCCATAGTAACCGCCGCCCGGCCCGCCGATGGTGAGGTTGTTCTTGAACACGGTGTGGAAATAATTCCCGGGTCCGTGTACAGCGCGGAAACCTCCGCCAACCTTGACCACCGTATTATGCAGAAACAGGTTGCCCACGCTGCGGCGTTCGAGCTTGAAAGAAGAATGAACGATGTTGTACATCACGTTGCGGATAAAGTAGATGGGGCCTCCCAGGCCGGGCTGTGAACTCAAAGCGATATAACAGTTGGTAATACGGTTGCGTAAGATCCGGCAGTTGCTCATGCAGAAATCGGCCTCGATAGCATCATCGGCGCCTACATAGATATCGTTGTTATAGATGTCGATGCAGGTCTGATCGTAAATCCAGTGGCCTTCCATTGTAGATATGCAGTCACGATAACCCTTGACCCGGTTGTAACAGATCACGTTGCCGGGACCGGTGATCTCGATCCCCTCGCCCACGCAAGCCGCGC
>CAZSTM010000164.1:0-8116 GCA_964609635.1 uncultured Gemmatimonadales bacterium | reverse complement strand
GACCATCTCGACCTCCTCCGGAATCCCGGATTCGTCCAGCACCGGAAGCGACCGTTTACCGATAAGCCCCACCAGCTCCTGGTGGATCCAGACACCTACGCCTTTACCGAGCAGATGATCCAGGCACCGGTTAATCAGGCTCTCGGCATCTTTATGGAAGATGTTCGCCTTTAATGCTATGTTCATCCACGCGCTCGCCGATAACTTTCAGCACCAGGGAACGGATCCCCGCCGGGGTAAGCCCCATTCTCTCGAGCAGCAGACTGCGTTTGGCAGGATTGAGAAATCTATCGGGTATTCCCAGGTGGAAAATCCGATTACTGTTCGACCCTTTCCCCGAGGCATACAGGGAAACCTGCGACCCGAAACCACCGGTCAGAACGTTTTCCTCGACAGTGACAATAGTCTTAAAGCCTGAGAATAATTCATCCAGCATCTTGTAATCCATGGGTTTGACAAAACGGCAGTTCACCACCGCGGCGCTGATCCCGTCCTTGAGCAGCAGCTTGCGGGCCCAAACGGCGGGATAGACCATCGAACCCACGGCCAGCAAAGCCACGTCGGCTCCCTTTTCACACATTTCCCAGGAGCCGATCTGGATCTCGCGGAATCTCTGGGAACGGATTACGCCCACTCCGCTGCCGCGGGGGTAACGGATGCTGAAAGGCGCTTCATCCTGCTGGAAGGCGGTATAGAGAAGATCGCGCAGCTCCACTTCATCTTTCGGGGCGGAGACTATCATTCCCGGAATCATGCTCATGTAGGAGAGGTCGAACACGCCGTTATGTGTCGGACCGTCGTCCCCCACCACGCCCGAGCGATCCAGGGCGTACACCACGGGGAGTTTCTGAAGGGCGACATCGAGCACGGCCATATCGAAGGCCCGCTGCATGAAAGTGCTGTAGAGCGCCACCAGCGGGCGGACTCCCACCATGGCCAAACCGGCGGCGAAAGTTACCGCATGCTGTTCGGCTATCCCTACATCGAAAAACCGGTCGGGATGCTCCTGCTGGAAGGTTTTCAGCCCGGTCCCATCCGGCATGGCGGCGGTAATCGCCAGGATGCGCGGATTGATCTCGGCCAGCTCCACCGCAGCCTCACCCATGAACCATGAATAGGTGGGAATCCTCGGGGGCAGGCTCCGGCCGGTATCCACATCGAATGCCGAGGTGCCGTGGAACCTGGTCGGGTTCTCCTCGGCATGGTTGAATCCCTTGCCTTTCTTGGTTAGCACGTGGAGCAGTATCGGCCCTTCCAGCTCCTTGACAGTCTTAAGGGTGTGAACTATCTCTTCCAGATTGTGCCCGTCGATCGGCCCGAAATACTTGAAGCCCAGTTCCTCGAAAAACATGCCCGGCACCACCAGGTTTTTCAGGGATTCCTCCAACCGGTGAGCGAAAGAACGCACCTGGTCCTTGCCCACCGGCAGTTTTTCGGTGATTTCCCAGACATCTTTCTTGAGCTTGTTGTACCTCGGATCGAGGATGATACGGTTCAGGTAATGGGAAAAGGCGCCCACATTGGGAGAGATCGACATCTGGTTGTCGTTGAGGACCACCAGCAGGTTTCTTCCGCTGGCCCCGGCGTTGTTCAGGCCCTCAAAAGCCAGTCCGCCGGTCAGGGCCCCGTCTCCCACAACGGCCACCACGTTGAAATCCCGGCCGGAAAGATCACGGGCGGTGGCATAACCGATGGCGGCACTTATCGAAGTACTGGCGTGCCCGGTGGCAAAAGCGTCGCAGGGGCTCTCCTTCGGAGTGGGAAAACCGCTGATACCTTCATCCTGGCGTAGCTTCTTGAAAGCCTCCCGGCGGCCGGTGATGATTTTATGCGCGTAGCACTGGTGGCCCACATCCCAGATTATCTTGTCGCTGGGACAATCGTAAACATAGTGAAGAGCCAGGGTCAGCTCCACCACTCCCAGGCTGGGAGCCAGGTGGCCTCCGCAATCGCAAACCACAGAGATAATATAGTCCCGCACCTCTTCACTGAGCCGCTCCAGCTCCTCTATGCTCAAACCTTTGAGATCATCCGGGCTGTCTATTTTTTCCAGCAGCCTCTTGGTCTTCTCTGTCACAATCCTATTCCCTCCCACGGGGATTCAGCGCTTGGGTTGAAATCAAGCGAAACATTAAAAATATTCTGCGTTATAAAATATATTATAACCGGCTCAATCGCAATAACAGGCTTTATTTCGGCTTTTTACTTCCGTCGCGAGAGAATGAACCCGGCGATTGCAGGCAGCACCGCATCTTTCGCCAGCGGTGAACCGGCGAGCGCCTCTTTGGCCTCCTCGACCGCCCGGGCTGCGAGTCTCCTGCTCTGTGGTACCCCGAAACGCGCGGGAAAGGTGGCTTTGCCGCGGGCCCTGTCCATCCCCACCCCTTTTCCCATCTCCTTCGAATCGCCTTCTTCGTCCAGCAGGTCATCTACTATCTGGAAAGCATAGCCGATTTTTTCACCGTAAGCTGCCAGCGCCTCCACGAAGTCTTTACCGCCCCGGGCCAGCCTTGCTCCCAGGGTGCATGATACCCGGATCAGCGCCCCGGTCTTGTGCGAATGGATGTATTCCAGCGTCCGGTCGTCGATTGGCTTCTTTTCGCTCTCCAGGTCGACCACCTGCCCGCCGATCACCCCACCTCCGCCGATTGCCTCGGCCACCGAGGCCACCGCCCGTGCGCGAGCTTCCCGGTCCAGCCCCAGGGCGGCTACCGAGCTTTCCAGCACCTCGAACGCTTTCAGCAAGAGTCCCACCCCGGCGAAAGCGGCCCGGCGATCCCCGAACTTACGGTGGCAGGTGGGCACCCCCCGTCGGAAATCATCATCGTCCATAACCGGCAGGTCATCATGGATCAAGGTATAAGTGTGAAGCAGCTCCAGGGCGCAGCCGGCCCGGTACACCTGGTGTCCGTCCCCCGAGCAGGCCCGGAAACACGAGACTGTCAGTATCGGCCGCAGACGTTTTCCGCCGGCTCTCAGGCTGTAGGCCATCGCCCGGCAGAGATCCGGCATCTCACCGTTCGGGCCTTTCCAGGAATCGATTATCTCGGAAAGGCAACTGTCCACCTCGCTCTTTTGTTCCTTTAGATAGGCTGCAATATCCACGTTTTGATTTCCTTATCGTGGATTATTTTATACTTCTCATGGACGCTTAAGCGGTAACAACGAAGGATGAAAATGATTATTTTCGCCGCAGATTTAACCACAAAGACACCAAGTATGAAAGACTGTTTGTAGTTGCTGGTTGCTTTAGGGTTCGGGCACGGCATCCGCTCCGCTCGTTACGCCTACGGTGTCGCGCGCAAGCGCGCGGATCTCCGCTTCGCTCCGGTTTTCGAGCCACACCCGGCTGTGCCCCTACAGTTTCTTCCCTTTATGCCGTGTTGCGCGTAAAGCCGCGCAAGTCTTCGGCTGTGCCTGTCTTTACCCTTTTTTATTCTGACTCCTGTATTTTAATCTAAACCATCACGGCGGTGGGCGGGCTGGCATCCTTTTTGCCAACCTCTGACCTCGGTTTCGCCTGCATGTGGTGCTCCTGCAAAAAGGCTGCCAGCCCGCCCCCCGCCGTGCCGATTGACTCACTGTCAGCCTTCCAGTTCTTCCAGGGCGAATTTCCGGTCGATGGTCTGGATCAGCTTCTTCACCGTCTTTTCACCCTCCTCCAGCCTGGCCCTGGCTTTGGAGGCGATGGTGACTCCCTCGGTGAACAGCTTGATCGATTCCTCAAGCGGAAGCTGCTCATCCTCCAGGCTCTGGACAATCTCTTCGAGCCTTCGGCAGAGCGCTTCGAAATTTTCGGTCTTTTTCTTAGGCATGATCGCTTTCACTCCCTTTACGCCGGATCCCGGGCTGTCGTGCGCGGCCCTCCAGGTCGGCGATGGTTTTGTTCTTCTCTTCGGGGTGCACCGACTCTACCCGGCAGTCGAGTCCGCCGCGGCTCAGGATGACCTCTACTTCCCGGCCGACTGATACCTGATCCGAGTTTTTGACAACTTCCCCCTCAGGGGTGCGGACAATGGAGAAACCCCTTCCTAAAACCGCCGCGGGGCTCAAAGCATCCAGGGACTCGCGCATTCTGGCCCAGTCCAGCCAGGCGGATTCCAGCCTGGAAACCATCGCCCTTTTCAGACGTGCACTCAGTACCTGACATCCCTGTTCGAGTCGATCGAGACGGACAGCGAGTTTTTTAAGCGATATTTCCCGCTCCAGCTCATCGATCCACTGAACCCGGGTATCTACTCTTGAGCGCTGCGCTTCGATCAGGCGGCGAAGCATATCTTCCAGGCCCAGGGCCAGCTCCGCAGCCACCGGCACCGAGTACTGGGCAGCCGCCGAGGGGGTGGGAGCGCGCAGGTCGGCGGTAAAATCCGCGATGGTAAAATCGGTCTGATGGCCCACGCCGCTGATCACCGGTACCCGGCTGTGGTAAATCGCTTCGGCCACTTCCTCCTCGTTGAAAGCCCAGAGGTCCTCGAGCGAGCCGCCGCCGCGCGCCACGATCAGCACATCGGCCCCGCCCCAGCGGCCGAATGCCCGGATGCCCTCGGCGATTTCAGCTGCCGCACCCTCTCCCTGAACCCGCACCGGATAGAGGACTATCTCGATCGGGGGGCAGCGCCGCGCGATCACCGAAATAATATCCCGCACCGCGGCCCCGGTCGGCGAGGTTACCACCCCCACAACTTCCGGGAACGAGGGGACAGGGCGCTTGCGTTCCTCATCGAAAAAGCCCCGGGCCTCGAGCCTGGCTTTAAGCTGCTCGAAAGCCAGCTGAAGAGCGCCGGTGCCGGAAGGCCTGAGCTCGCTGACCACCAGCTGGTACTGGCCGCTGGGTTCGTAAACGGTCAATGTCCCGCGGGCCAGCACCTGCATACCGTTTTCCGGCCGGAACAGCAGGCGGCTGTTATACTGGCGAAAAAACACCGCCCGCAGAACGGCTTCCTGATCCTTGAGGGAAAAATACATGTGCCCGGAACCGTGGTGCACGAAGTTGCTGATTTCGCCCTCGACCCATAGCGGAGGAAAACTCTCCTCGATCAAATCCTTGATCTGCCTGGTCAGTTCGCCGACTGTATAGACCTTGAAATTCAAGCGGCGCCGTCCCCTTTCCCGAGCGTCTTTTCGGCTGAGAGCACCGTGTTGGACATCAGCATGGTAATGGTCATCGGCCCCACTCCACCGGGCACCGGCGTGATTTTCGAGGCCACCTCGCTGGCGCTTTCGAAATGCACATCCCCGACCAGCCGGTAGCCCCGTTCCCTGGAGGAGTCTTCCACCCGGTTGGTCCCCACGTCTATCACCACGGCACCGGGTTTGATCCAGTCGCCTTGAATCATCTCGGCGCGGCCGATGGCGGCAATCAGCACATCGGCGCCGCGCACCACGCCCGGCAGGTCGGCGGTCCTGCTGTGCGCCACGGTAACCGTGGCATCGGCTCCTTCGGCTTTCTGCATCAGCATATTCGCCAGTGGTTTGCCGACAATGTTGCTGCGGCCGACCACTACCACGTGTTTTCCTCTCAGTTCGACCCCGCTGCGGATGAGCAATTCCTGTATCCCGGCCGGGGTGCAGGGGCGAAAGCCGTCCAGCCCGATTACCAGCCGGCCCAGATTCACCGGATGGAAGCCGTCCACATCTTTCTCCGGGCTGATAGAGGTAATTATCTTCGCCTCGTCGATCTGCCCGGGCAGGGGAAGCTGAACCAGAATACCGTGGATTCTGCTGTCGTCGTTGAGTTTTTCCACCAATTCCAGCAACTCGGCCTGTGAGGTTTGTGCATCCAGACGGTAAGAATCGGAATAGATGCCCAGCTCGCCGCAGGCTTTTTCTTTCATGCCCACATAGACTTTGGAGGCCGGGTTATCCCCTACCAGAACCACGGCTAGTCCGGGTGTCATACCTTTTGCCTGGAGAGCGGCGATTTTATCTTTGAGTTCCTCACGAATCCGGCCGGAAATCGCCTTTCCGTCAATCAGTTCCGCTGACATATAATTCAATCCTCCTGAGGCTTGAGAGTGAATAGTTCTCGCGCTAAGATATCAAAATAAGGCTTCATATCGGATAGGGACAAAGGCACAGAGGCACAAAGTGAAATTAAAAAAGACCCCTCTTAAGATAAGATGTTACAGTGGTTGTCAAAATAATTTAGCGATTGTTTTTTCTGTGCACAATCCCGTAGGGGTAACCGGCCGGTCGCTACAGGTACCTAACCAGTATACTAACGCATTTTTAGCAATAGTTCTATTATTTTTAACACTTGATTAAAGCGAACTAAATCAGTTTAACTGCAAGCAGTTCGGGTTTTATGCAGCCTTACCGGGAGGCATATTCGGTTGTCATGCTCATAGGGGCACAGCATGCTGTGCCCCTATGAGGAGATAATTACACACCCCGCCTGGTGTCGTGCTGTGCACGGATCTCCGCCATGCTATGCATGGCTCCGGTTCGCTCCGCTTCGGTTGCGCAGGCACCCCTCTCAAGAGGGGACTTAATCTGCTTAACCGATGAATAATTAACCGGTCGATTCCTCTTTGGATTGGGGGATTTGAAACCGCTCGATTTTTTCGGTGCGGCAGCTCTGCGGGTCGACCGTAAGAATTACACCCATCACTACCAGGTTTTTGTCCGAGGGCTGGAAGCGATTGGGGGTCTGAGTGATAAAACGTTTGATAGCCAGCTCCGCTTTGATCCCGATCACCCCGTCGATCCCCCCGCTCATGCCGGCATCGGTGATATAGCCGGTTCCTCCCGGCAGCACCCTCTCATCCGCAGTCTGGATGTGGGTATGCGTTCCGATGACTGCGGTCACCCGGCCGTCCAGATACCAGCCCATGGCCACTTTTTCAGCCGTGGCCTCGCCGTGGAAGTCTACCAGAATCAGATCCGTCTCTTCTTTAAGCTGCTGGATCACGGAGTTCACGGTTCGGAACGGGCAGTCGATCTCTTTCATGAAAACCCTGCCCTGAAGGTTGATCACCCCCACCTGCTGGCCGTTGCCGGCCTGAAAAACGCCGGATCCTCTTCCCGGGTTCTCGGGAGGGTAGTTGACCGGGCGCAGGATTCTGGGATTGCTCTGGAGGTAAGGTGCAATCTCCCGGCGATCCCAGATGTGGTTGCCGCTGGTGATCACATCGACGCCCATATCGAAAAGCTCATCGGCGATTTCCTCGGTCAGGCCGAACCCGCCGGCGGCGTTCTCTCCGTTGATGATGCAGAAGTCGATGCTGTTGCGTTCCTTTAGCTGTGGGAGGAGTTCCTTAACCACCCTGCGGCCCGGTCCTCCCACTATGTCTGCGATGAAAAGGATGTTCAAATCCGGCTCCTTCACAAAGGCTACTTGGCGTAATTAACAGTCCGGGTCTCGCGGATCACCACTACCTTGATTTGCCCCGGATACTCCAGCTCTTTCTCTATTTTGCGGGCGATCTCGCCGGCCAGAACCTCGCTGAGCGCGTCATCGAGTTCGTCCGGCTCCACCATTATCCTGATTTCGCGCCCGGCCTGAATGGCATAGGCTTTCTGGACCCCTTTGAATCCATCGGCAATTTTCTCCAGTTTTTCCAGCCGTTTGACATAAGTCTCCAGGGTTTCGCGCCGTGCTCCCGGACGAGCTCCGGAGAGGGCATCCGCCGCCTGCACGATAACCGAAATCAGGGAGGTCTGCTCCACATCATCGTGATGGGAGGCTACCGAGTTGATCACCGGTTCCGGCTCGTTGTACTTCTGGCAAAGCTCCACCCCGATCTGGGTGTGGGTACCTTCAGCCTCGTGGTCCACCGCCTTGCCGATATCGTGAAGCAGTCCGGCACGCTTGCACATATCGACATCCAGACCGAGCTCGGCTGCAATCAGGCCGCAGAGAATGGCCACTTCTTTTGAGTGCAGGAGCACGTTCTGCCCGTAACTGGTGCGGAATTTCAGCCGTCCGAGCAAAGCGACCAGCTCCTCGTGCAGGCCGTGTACTCCGGTATCGTAGATGGCTTCCTCGGCCGCCTGCTTTATCATCTCCTCCACGTCTTTGCGGCATTTATCCACCACATCCTCTATGCGCCCGGGATGTATCCTGCCGTCGGCGATCAGCTTCTCCAGGGCCAGACGCGCCACCTCTCGGCGAATC
>CAZSTM010000163.1:0-8121 GCA_964609635.1 uncultured Gemmatimonadales bacterium | reverse complement strand
CGATATAATACATAAACCTCTCGCCCTGGCCCGGAGGATCATAGGTCAGAACCACGAAACCCACTCTGGCCAACCCGGCATAAACCCGCTGGTAAACACTCTCGGCTTTGCCGGTGTACGAATGCCCGCACGGGCCGAGCACGGCCGGAAATGGGCCGTCTCCTTTCTCCGGCAGGTAAAGAGTGGCGGTCACATAGTAGCGGGGACGGCTCTGAAAGATAATTTTTTCCACCCGGTAACCGTCACGCTCGAATCTCCCGGTGACCTGAGCCCGGAGAGCCGTGCGTTCCGGAAAAGGACCGACAATAGAGAGCATTTTCTTGCGAATTTCCTGCTGGCGCGCCACTACCTGGTCGGCGGTGATGATAGCCGAGATTTCAGCCCGGCGTTCATCCAGGTATTTCCAGGCAATATCGGTCAGGTAGTCATAGAGCATGTTGGAAGCCAGCTGAGCCTCGGATTCGGCTTTGTACACTTTCAGCTGCTGCTGCGCCCGGGCCCGGGGTACGCCAAATCCCAGGCAGCAGAGGGCTGTCAGCAGGTACAAAAACCGATGACTGTGTTTCCGCATGTGCGATTCCTCCTTACCTTAATAATAGATTGGCACGCTTTACGGTTCATCGATAATGTAGCTTTCGCCTTCGATAGCCCGGCCGTCCGACAGCCTGAATGCCTCGCCGCCGAAATTAACATAAGCCACGTGGCCTGTCGAGAACTCGCTTCTGCTCACCCGGTGCTGATTGTCCAGGAAACGGTGGTCAGTCATTTGGGCGCCTGCCACCTGGCGGGCGAAACGGTACACCGCGACACTTTCGCGGATCTGTTCCTTGTATTGCGCCCCATCCGGACGGAGGAAACTGTGTCCGAACCGTATCAGCTCGCTGCCGGCGTCCCGGGAATTGTAGCGAACCGTATTATAGATCGGGCAAATTGTCGGCGGGCAGCCCCAGGAAATATCGCAGAGGAACTTTTTGCGAAAATCGCTCGCCTGGTAAGATTTTCCCTCCCACCACATCCCCTGCACGCACTCGTGAAAAACAAGGTACCACAGCGGCACCAGATCGTAGTGGAAACCCTCTTCCAGCCAGTCTCCGAAACCGTTGACACTGCCCACATCGAGATAAGGCACGCACCAGGTCTGCGCGCCCTCGCTCAGGTTCACCTTGCCGCGATCGGTAAAATACTTGAAATAGCCGATACGGTATTTTTTATCATCGCTGCGGGTAAATACCCGTCCATCTGTTGAGAACATCTCGTAAAGCCCGCTGGAAGCCCCGGTATCGAAATGGAAACCGTCAAGGAAGATCCATTCGCGCTGCTCTTTTTTAAGCTCCGGGACAATCAGATCCGGCAGCAGAGCCTGCCATTCGAGCTTTTCCCCTATTCTCCAGCATTTGATCATCGAGCCGTTCCCGGTCCTGGCCACCTTGTCCGGATCGTAACCCGGACAATCCTTAGTGTAATGGTTCAGTAGCAGCCATCCCACAGGAAGGTAACCCATAGCGCGCACGGGTTCGACAAGCTCGGGATACTGGTGGAGCACAGCAGGTATAAAATTTTCGCTGCCTTTTCCCCCGGGGTTGTAACATGTCAAAGAAACAACCATAGCCTGGTCGTAGCCCATGGCTTTGAGGGTGTCAAGGGTCGCCATGATAGTGTCCGGACTCTGGTTGGAGGCGCCGATAAACACATAGGGCGCCCCGAGCGCTTTTTTAAGGACAGGACGCTCGGCCGTTTTCTCGGCCATGGTCTTGTAATTGCCGTCCGGCTTTACATAGCGGTCGCGATAGCTTTTGCATAATTGAGGGTAACCGTCGCCGTGCTGAAAGCGGTAAATAAGCTTGCGCTCATAGCGCAGGCTTTTCAGAGACTTGTAGAACCTGGGAGTGATCCCGGGTTCTACGCCTTCCTCCTTGTAAATGGTCACCGCGGCGTCATCCGGCGTGCGAAAAACGCACATCATCCAGTCATCCCCGCTCTGCACGATGTAGAACGGCATTTGCAGGCCCACTACCCGTTTATAGGTGCGAAACTGCTGCACAAAAGATGCGGAGAGATCACGCCGCCAGGCAATCCCTTGCATTTGCGGCAGGAGAAAGGTGGATATCACCCCGCCTTGAGGCCGGCAATCGCCCGGCGCCTCGATGTCGGATACCACCGGCTCGCCCAGGGTGTCCGCCTCGACAACCACCTCCAGCTCAGGGGCGTCGGCCAGGAGCCGAAAGCCGACCGAGAATTCCGTACCGCTCAGAGTATAACTGTAGCGCAGGAGATCACCGGCAGGGCGCTCAATCCTCTCCAGCGCAGGGCCCGGGCTGTCCCACTCGGGATGTTCCTCCATGCCGAAATCAATGGACCATTCCTGAACATAGCAGGCCGGTGGATTGGTTGCCGCGCGCATGTTCCGGGCCAAATCGAAATGCCAGGAACCGCCGCCTGCGGACGGGGTGACCGTAAGGCTCTCACCTTCCCAGGCGAGTTTCAGGTGTTCGGTCTCCAGGTAACCGCTCCCGGAGTCGCTCATTTTCGTACATGCGGCACAAAAAAACAGGACGATCGCTAAGATTTTTGAACTGTCTCTTAACATTCATGCTCCTGACAGCGATACGGTGCTTTTAAAAACTTATGATAATACAATCGAGGTCAATTACAAGAAAAAAGCTCCCTGCAAAAGGGCATGATTTTCTGCGCGAAGAGCTTTAAGCAGAATGGGAAGGAGGCAGGGGTGGTTTTAATCGGGATTAGAGAAGTCCCCGGCGGCCTTTTATTTCGGCCGTGAAGGTTTCGATCTGTCCCGAGGCGGAGTTCTGATAGCTGGAGAGCCTGAAAGGTTCGAGCACCACCAGATAGGCCACATAGAACTCTTCCTGTTCCAGAAAAAAGGTAAGGCGGTTCTCGGAGGAAGAAAGCTCGAAAGTGGCCGGCAGGATTTTTTTATCGGTCAGGATAACCGCTGCAGGGTCATTATAAACATCGATCATGGTGCCGATATAAAGGGTAAGAGCACAGGTTCCGGAAAAGCCGTGCGGCTCGAGGTTCATCCGGAAAGTTAGCAGGGCGCTTTCTATTTCGCTCAAGTCCGAGCCGGCCTGCTGCAGGTTGAGGCGGGTCGGCATCATGCGATAGCTGTACGTGAGGCTGGTGCCGGCCGACAGGTCCTGATTAAGCGGCAAGGTGCTGTCCGCACTGTAAGTCGGGCTGTGGAAGTAAACATCCGCAACATCGATCAGGGGCAAAAGGTCCACGTTGACGGCAATATTGTCCTCTCCGCAGGACAGTGCGGCCATCCCCAGCAGGGCCACCAGTACAAGTTGTATTCTCATGGGTTTCAGATCGGTCCGGAAGAGTCCTTTTCAACCTGCTTCTAAGCGGTCAATTTGCGCGCCATGTCCTGTCCCTCACCGAAATGCTCGTTCCAGGCGATCAGGGTGGGAGCGGCGATGAAGATAGAGGAGTAAGTCCCGACAATAATCCCGATGAAAATAGCCAGGGCGAAGGGGCGGATCACCTCGCCGCCGAAAATAAGCAGGACCACGATAACTACCATGGTGGTGAATGAGGTGATTATAGTCCGGGAGAGCACATTATTGATGCTCTTGTTGATTATTTTATGCAGGGACAGGCGTTTGCGTTCCTTGGGGTATTCTTCGCGGATGCGGTCGAAAAGTACGATAGTGTCGTTGAGTGAATAACCGACAATGGTCAGAAGCGCGGCCACGATGGGAAGGCTGATCTCCTCGTCGAGTACCGAGAAAATGCCCACCGTGATAATCACATCGTGAATGAGAGCCACTATTGCTCCGACCGCGTACTTAAAATTGAACTTGATGCAGAAATATCCGACCACGCTCAGCGAGATCAAAATGAGCAGGATGGTCCAGACATCGGAGCCCAGGACGATTTTGGAGGAGCTGACCGTGAGCACCACCAGGCCGAAAATTATGGTGGCGATAACCCCCAGGAAGCTTTCCGCCTCGAAACGGATGGAGATGTAAATAATAATGCCGATCAGGGAGAAAAGCAGCGCCAGCAGGGCTTTTTCCCTGAGTTCGGTGCCGATTTTGGGTCCCACCAGATCATTTTGTTCGACCAGGTATTTGTTTTCAGGGAAGAGGTTGTTGAACTGGGTCTGGATGGCGGCCATGTAGTCCTGATCTCTTTCCACAACCTGCAGGCGGATAAATATGTGACTTTCGTCGCCGAAGTGGGTCACCTCATATGAAGTCATGCCGGCCTGTGACACCGCTTGCCTGACATCCTCGACGAGAATATCCTTCTCGAACTTTAAAGTGATTGCCGCTCCACCGGTGAAATCTATGCTGTAACGGGGCCCGCCGCGCATGATAAGCGAAAGCAGGCCGATTCCGATGACAATTAAAGAAACCATTAAGGCCGTTTTCCGATAGGCGATAAACTCGAAATTGGGATTTTTGAGAAATTCCATTTTATTCGGTTCCTCCTGAGGCGATATCCGCCTTTAACTCGCTCCTGAGACTGAAAGTTACAGGGCAATGGATTTGACTTTTTTCCGGGAAGTCCAGACATCGAATATCACCCGGGTGACATAGATGGCGGTGAACATGCTGGTAGCCAGGCCGATGCTCAGAGTGACCGCGAAGCCTTTGATCGGGCCGGTGCCGAACTGGAACAGGACCACGGCGGTGATAAAGGTAGTGATATTGGCGTCTATAATGGTCGAGAACGCCCGCTCGTAGCCTGTGTCGATGGCCGCTCTGAGGGTTTTGCCGAAACGGAGTTCCTCGCGGATGCGTTCGAAGATCAGCACGTTGGCGTCCACCGCCATACCGATGGTAAGGATCAGACCGGCTATGCCCGGCAGAGTCAGGGTAGCGTTGAACCCGGCCAGCACGGCCATGATTATCAGCAAATCGAACAACAGGGCGAGGTTTGCCACCAGGCCGCCGAAACGATAGTAGATGAGCATGAAAACCAGCACCAGCGACAGGCCGAAAAGGGCGGCCTGGCTGCCCTTCTGGATCGAATCAGCGCCCAGTGACGGTCCGACCGTGCGGCTTTCCGCTATGGTAAGCGGGGTGGGCAGCTGGCCGGCCCTGAGCACGATTGCCAGATCGCGCGCTTTCTCCATGGTGGGCACGCCCTCGATCTGGGCCCTGCCGCCCTGAATGCGGCTCTGAATGCGGGGGGCGAACTTGACTATCTTATCCAGAACTATCGCCAGGTCCCGCTGGAGATAACGGGCGGTAACAGCCTCGAACAGGTCGGCCCCATCGCCGGTCATCTGCATCAGCACCAGGGGCCTGTTGGCGTTCCTGGGGTCCATGGCGCTGCCCAGGGTGGCATTGGCATCGGCCAGGTATTCCCCGGTCATCTCGGGATTTTTTTTCAGCAGGAAGACGCGTTTGTATTGGGACCCGTCGGCACCGATAAAATCAGTATCGTCATCACCCCAGAGCACTTCCAGGGTATCCGGCTCATCATCTTCGAGCTCGCTGCGATATTTAAGAAAATCGACCTGGTTTTCCACCTCAACCAGGGAAATGGTCTCGGCCACCTGTGGCAGCGAGAGATATTCCTTAACCAGGGGTACGTTTTTCATCGGAACCAAAAGCTCGCTTTCGCGGCGTCCCATGGACTGAGCATACGAGGCATCGTAGGAAAAAAGACGGCTGAAAGGAGTCCTGGCCTCATCGGCTTCAGAGGTCATCTCCGGCAGGAGCTCATCGAAATCGCTCCGGGCTGCGGTATCGGGTTCGGCCTGTTCGGCCGAAACGCCCTCCTGCGAACCCGGCTCCTCAAACAGTGCCATCGGGTCGGAGGTTTCCTGTCCCTCGGCTACTTTCAAGTCCTCGGGGGTTTCCTCTGCCGGGGATTCCTCGCGCAGCACTACCAGGTCATTTTCAAGGATGGTTTCATCGGCTATTTTCAAGGCATCCAGGAAAAGGCTCTGTTGTTTGACCAGCTTGAATTCGAGATATGCGCTCTGTTTCACCAGGTTTCGGGCTCTGGCGGTATCCACCACTCCCGCCAGCTCTACTATCAACCGCTCATCCCCGGCTTTTTGAATTATCGGCTCGCTGACTCCGAACTGATCCACACGGGTACGGATTATCTCCAGCGCCCGGGCGATCGCATCCGTCTTGTCTTCATCGGACATGCTCACTTCCGATTCATCCAGCTCCAGAACCATATGCATGCCGCCCTGCAGGTCGAGACCGAGCTTGATACTGCGCTCCTCGAGATCCTGCAAGGCCGCCTGGTCGGTGAGTTTCAGTCGTTTCCTTTCCTCGGGGGAAAGGCGGCTCAAGTAAAAGGTCGGGTAAAGGTAATACAGTGAACCCAACAGGATTACCGAGATAAGAATAATTTTAAACCGGATGGATTTTGTCATTTGCACAGAACTCCCTTGCGGGTGCGTATTATCTTTGGGTTTAGAGGTCAGGCTTACAGCAAGGCCGAAAATTTCCGGCTGAAAAAAAGTCCGGCCGGGCTGGTCAGACGGTTGGAACTGATTTATTTATCAAACTTTACAATTTAGAAATATCTTAACCTCTTGTCAATATTAAAAACAAAGGTATATTTTATTAATTTAATAATTGTCCTGCAAATTCCCTCGAACCCAGGCAACCGCCGTTGCCGTAAAACCATGCCGGGGGGCGCTTAATGCCGCAGGTGAGTGTTATCATCCCTACCTACAACCGCGCTGCCATGCTCGGCGATGCGGTGGGCAGCGTTCTCGGCCAGACATTCAGGGATTTCGAGCTGATTGTGGTGGATGACGGCAGCAGCGACGAGACCCGGCAGCAGCTCGCCGCCCTGGCCGGGGAATTCACCGTGCTGCGCACCAGGCGACAGGGGGTGGCTGCGGCGAGGAATCATGGTGCCGCCAACTCGACCGGGCGTTATCTGGCTTTCCTGGACTCGGATGACCTGTGGCTGCCGGAGAAACTCGAGTGCCAGTTGAGCGCCCATCGGGCCCACCCCGAGATGCGAATCAGCCACACGGATGAGATCTGGGTGCGCAAGGACCGGCGGGTTAACCCGAGAGATAAGCACGCCAAGCGCGGGGGATGGATTTTCCGGTACAGCCTGCCGATGTGCCGGATCAGCCCCTCCTCGGTGATCATCGAACGGAGCCTGTTCGAACAAGTGGGCGGCTTCGACAGGCGTTTCTGCGTATGCGAGGACTACGAGCTGTGGCTGAGGATCACTGCGATCCAGCCGGTGCTCTTCGTGGAGCGCAAGCTCACCATCAAGCGCGGCGGACACGCAGACCAGCTTTCAGCCGCCGCCTGGGGTCTGGACAGGTTCAGGGTCAAAGCGCTGCTCAAGCTGCTGGACTCAGGTGTCTTGAACACTGATCAGCGCCGGGAGGTGTTTGGGGAACTGGAGCGCAAGGCGCGCATCCTGGCGGATGGTTACGCGGCCCGGGGCAAAGCTCGTCAGGCCCAACACTATGCAAACCTCGCCTCCGGTGCGGGAGGACATTCTGCCAGTCCGGGCGGGTAGGGACGTAATATGCCGCGCTGCTGCCTGGAGGTTTTTAAAAATCTACCCGGCGCGCCCGATTGATCATAAGATCAGGGTTGCCTTACCGGTCGGTGTCCGGGGGATTCTTTCCCCACTCCAGGAGGCTCTCGGTGACCTCGCGGAAGTAAGTGATCGCGGGATTGCGCTTGAACTCCCTCAGGTAGATTTCGATCAGGCCCCGGTCGGCGAAACTGTAGAAGCGCTCCTCGCCCACGATCACATGGTCCAGCAGGCGCACTTCCAGCAGGCTGGTGGCGAAAACTACATCCCGGGTCAGGTTTTTATCCTCTTCCGAGGGAGTGGGGTCGCCCGAGGGATGGTTGTGAGCGATCACCAGAGCCGCGGCATTGTACTGCAGGCACTTGCGCAAAAGCTCCCTGAGATAGACCACGTTGTAACTCAAGGTTCCATGAAACAAGTCCTCTGCGTGCATCACCGAGTGGCGGGCATCCAGGTAGAGCACCTTGAAAGCCTCGACTTCCAGATCGCGCATGCTGTGGCGCAGGTAATCGAAGACATCCGCTGAATCCTTGAGGAAGGTCCTTTCCTGGAGGCGGGTTTCGAGGAACTTGCGGGCCACCTCGTGGATCAGTTTCAGGGCCACGGCATTTG
>CAZSTM010000162.1:7740-8146 GCA_964609635.1 uncultured Gemmatimonadales bacterium | reverse complement strand
GTGTTTGTCGATAAAGAGGCCCGTGTTCTTGACGTAGAGATGAGGAATAGCCTTTTTAAAAGGCTCCAGATAAAATCGCTATACTAAATCGTTCCCAACACGTACACAGACTCAAATCCTTTGCTCCCATCTCCAAAATAATAATGGGGTATCTCCCACCAGCACCAGAGGCATTCCTGCCGGAGGATGGCGCGATGAGGTCGTTGTTGTTCGATTCCGCTACGCTCCACATCACAACAACAAAAGCTGGCTGACTAACTCTGAAGGTGGTACAAACATTATGGGCAGGTCACTTTTCTCAGGTCCCGTTATGGTGCTCATTAAAAGTTGATTAACCATAAACTGTTTTGTTTCCTAACCTCAACGGTAAAATACTAGTTAAATATTAATCATAAAACAAGAAATG
>CAZSTM010000162.1:429-7730 GCA_964609635.1 uncultured Gemmatimonadales bacterium | reverse complement strand
AAGCCTTTTCCGGCAAATCTGCCCATTCCCGGGCCCGGTTCTACAAACCCCTGCAGCGTGAATCCCCACAATTTTAATAGAAAAGCCGCCCCTTAAAAGGGGCGGCTTTTCGCAAAACCGATAAATTCTAAAGCGAAGGTTTACTACAATGAGTGGTAAACCAGGTATCAATTAATAACACCTTACTTTTTACCTATAAGGAATCCACCTCAATAAGCCAGGCCGTTGATAGTAAATCTTATCCCTAACGCATTATAATTACCAGGGCTGCTCCAGGTGAAATTTCCCTCGATACTCCAATGTTTGGCGAATTCATAACCGGCACCTAACGCAATACCAGGCCCGTATTCGGCATCCGCATTTTCTTCGAACGGCTCTCCAAAGGATGAGTATCCGATCCCGCCTGTCAAATAAGGCGAAGCCCCTTCCGGCTCTAAATAATAGGACAGGCCCAGTCCGGCCACTCCATTAAGATAGATGGTGGACTCGCCATAACCTTTTTCTATTGAAAACCATGCCACTTTGCTCATCCAGTAAATAAGCAGTTGATTGCTGGGACCATAACCGATCTTGAAATCAGTTATCAGGCTGAATTTGTTTTCGCTGTCTGATTTGTAATTTCCCACCTCCCAATTATATGAAGTAAGACCGGGCCCGACGCCGGCTCCTAAAATAAAGCCCTGGCGGTTACCGTCAAAAGCATAAGATACGGTGGCAAAGCTTATTATCATGGAGAGGATAAAAGTCGCTAATAGGGATTTACGAAACATGGTACCAACTCCTTAAAGAAGTTAACCACCAAGCTGGAAAATTATTAATCCACAAAAAAATTTTTCATAAAATTTCCCCCTTCCTAAGGTTTAGGTAATCATATTATAAATTGGATATGATAACGCATATACCCCAGACAGGTTGAGTTGCGTTAGCCCTTTTTAATCTCTTGAATTTTCCGATCTTAAGAAAGATTTTTATAAAGAGCGACACCCCATAAAAAGTTAACGGCATTAATCAAAATAAAAATCGCCATTAAAAAAAACCGCATTGATTTGCCGATGGATTGCTTCTTAAATGGAAAAAAATAAAAAATAAAAGTTAAAACCAGTATAAAAATGATGAATACCGGAGGTGCGCGCCGCCAAAGTTCTCCTGGCAGCAGCCAAATAAGGCGTGGCAATATTGGAAGAATAATATTCCTGGCATTTACAAGATACCAAAAATAAGCTGCCGGGACAGCCCAACTCCACAACAACAGGGTCAAAAACAATTTTTTTGACAGAGGGATCGGCCCTAAGATTTTATTTCTGATAACCTCTCCAAGATCATCAATTTTTATAGACACCTCCAATCCTCGTAACTAATTATTATTCTTCTTAAGTGCACGGGCCAAGTCTGCATCTTCTCCCACGTTGCTAATACAATTTATAATTGAGGCATCGATGGATTTCTTGACCATATCCATTAAACCGATTAACGCCTGATCCCTTTCATCGGTACCATTGTAAACCTGGCTGTAAATAACTTCATCTGTTTTGGTGTCAATGAAATCAAGTTTAATCTGAATATTTGAAGATGCACCAACTTTAATAAAACCGGCGTTCCTACTGGCCTGAAAACCTAAAAACTGCATATCAATCTTCACTTGACCTGTTTCCTCTCCAAGCCATTCATGACCCGAAGCGGTCATCATAACTTGCAGCCCTTCATACAGAGCTTCATCAATTGGCCGTTCATCATATAAGTTGAAAGTATGTACGCCTTGTTTGAAAGAGGCCAATTTACCAATATCGGCACGCTTATCCGTAAATTCACCTTGACTGAATTTGATAGCCGGCTGTATAGAGGATAACTCATTCCCCGGTGAAAGATTCTCCTGAAAGCTCGGTCTTAACGCCAAATTCACGGTGTGAGAGCAGCCGACAACTAACAGTAAAATCGACAAAAGAATAAATACATTGCGCTTCATAATTCCTTTCCTCCCGATTTTGAATTTTAGAGTTAACTAAAAACAATTTTTAAAAAGGGGATCGTAAGGAAATAAAGGAAACCTCTATATTCTGTTTCACAGGCTTGAAATCGGGTGCCTTTACCAAAAACTTACCTTTTTGATATACCGTTTTCTCTTTCTTTATCATGGCTCCAACTACTAATCCTCCTCCAATGCCTATAGCGGTCATAATCCCAATAACTTGACCCGCATTGGTTACTTCCGTATATGGATCCTCCTCGGCCTTCGCGTAAGCTAATAAAGCAATAAGCAAGAAAAAACCGCCTCCGACTAAAGCTCCTTCAACCACCCGGTTTCCGGTTTTAACACGCACATACTCGATTTCGGACAGTGGAAGGGAAACAGAATTAGCAGTTTTTATATCCTTAAAAGTCAAAGATTGCGAATCAAATACCAGGCTTTTTCCATTAAATCTTTTTCTATCCTTTTTAACAATAAAACCTTTGCCAAATTTTTTGACAGTACCCTCTGTATTTGAGCCTGATTGGGCATTAGCGACGCCCGGAAAGCAAAACATTGTATAAAGATAAGAAATAATAACTACAATTCTTATTGATTTAATAACACCACACTTCTTTTCTCTTTTAAACATTCTTGGCTCCAATTATTTAAGTGAAACTCTTCCCCTTACTAGGAGGAACATTAAAAAGATGCTATCCATCCCCGTGCACAGATCGGAACTGTCCGGTATGATTCGGGAAAAATCAGTCAGACCTGTCTGACGTACATTACACTTTTCCCGATATTCCTTTTATATTTTTTCTCTATTATAGTAAAATAATAATGAATGTCAAGATATAAAGGGAAAACATGGTTTTTTATCTTTCACTCCATGCTTTTTTTTATTTCTCTGTCGCCTGCTCCAGCGCCCGCTTTCGAAGCACTTCCACATCTTTTATCCCCTCCTCGAGCTGAATACCATAGGCCTTTTCCAGAACCCTGCCCATTCCCGGACCCGGTTCTACATACCCTTTCAGGTGGCGCCCCATGAGCACCGGGTGCTCGGGTTCGTGCTCCACCCCCGAGGCCTGCGCCTGCTCGCGAAACCAGGTCAGGGAGGCGGCCTCCCCCGCGAGCGGCTCATTGCCCTCGGGGTTGGTGCCGCGGGAATCCGCCAGGGCAAGGTCGGCTAAAAGCTCGAGGTCGGCTTCGGGAGCCAGTTTCAAAGCCAGGCGTTTGAACCCTTTGGCTGTAGATCTGTTCTGGAAGAACTGCATGGGTTTCATGTGGTGGGCTACCAGCTTGAGCGCGCCTTTTTTTACGGCCGTGTTCCTGACCAACCTGCCCAGCAGCCTGAGGGCCAGGCGCTCGCTTTCCCGGTCGTGCTCCGGGGTGCGGATGCGGCCCTTGTGCAAAGTGGTAGTGGCGGGCTTGCCGAGATCGTGGCAGAGCGCGGCCCACATCAGCTTGAGGTTGCGCTCTCTGTCGCCGCCGCGCAGGCCTGCCGCGGCATCCACAACCTGCAGGGTGTGATCCAGGACATCACCCTCGGGGTGCCAGTCCGGCTCCTGTGGGGTTTCTTTCAAGGGCGCCAGCTCGGGCAGCACCTCACCCAGGCGGCCCACCTCATCCAGCCACCTCAGGCCCAGCGAGGGATTGCCGGCTTCCAGAAAAAGCTTGGCGAACTCATCCTCCACTCTTTCCACCGCCACAGAGGCGATCTCCATCCGGCTGCAGGCACGGTTGAGCACCTTGTCCGGTTTCATCTCGAAGCGCGCCGCGAACTGCATCACCCGGTAAAAACGCAGCGGGTCCTCGACAAACCTCTCTGCATCGGGAGTTCTCAGGACACGCCGTTTGATATCCCGTCGTCCGTTCCAGGGGTCCAGAATCTCTTCGCTGATAACATCCATCAGCATGGCATTCATGGTCAGGTCCCGCCGAAGGCAGGCCTGGGCAGGAGTCATCCAGGGATCCATGGTGACCTGCGGGTGACGGCCGGTGCTGTCCGTGCGCGGCACCGACCAGTCGGCATCCAGACCGGTCAGGCGAAACACGCCGAACTGCCTGCCCACCAGCAGAACTTTTCCCCCTGTCCACCGATCGGCCAGGACTCGTTGCAACCGGTCGAGTTCCAGGCCGAAAACCTCCACATCCACATCCTTGGGAACTCTTCCCAGCAGCCGGTCCCGCACGTAGCCGCCCACGAAGTAAGCCCGGCCGCTCTCTGCGGCGATCCCCTCGGCGACAGTCTTTATGGCTTCGATAGTCTTCGGTTCAACACTCATCCGCCATTCCCCCCTGCGAGTCCCGCTCCGGGTGAACGGCCGAGTAAAAACCTAACCGGTGTTCCCGTCTTGTTCTTCCTGGCGGTGGCGGAAGCGCAGCTTTTTATTTTCATCCACATGCCCGCAGACAAGCAGGACATCTCCCCACTGAAGATTTTCCCCGGCATCCACGCTGAAGTAGCACATTTTATCGCGGCACAGGGCGAACACCCGGCCGTTGTAGTCTTCTGTCAGGTCGGCCATCCTGCCGGGATTGGTGATAAAGACCTCATCCATTCTCCAGAACTGGTGAAGCATTCTCAGCAGAACCTCATTGGCGAACTTGTTGGTCACCTCCCGCAGCATGCGCTCCGATCCCACCTTGCCGACAAAAACCGGTATCGCGCCGATCTTGCGGTAGTGATGTTCCATGTCGTCATCGATAGCCCGCACCACCCGGTGAATTCTGGTATCGGCAAAATCAAGTCCGATGGTAAAATTCTTTTCATCCACCGGGGTGGCGATCGCCACCCCGTCGAACTGGTTGACATCGTAATCGACCATCGTGCCATCCCCGACCATAAAGGTGATACCCTTATCGCCGTGGACAGCCTGCAGTGCCTCGACTTTTTTTTCACTCGGCTCGATCACCATCACCTCGCGGCGCGTGGCCAGCACCTCACCAATGATGGTGGAGCCGATAAGCCCCGCCCCCAGCACCAGGAACTTATTGGTGCGCAGCGGCAGGTCCGCAGCATCAAGCCGGCCGAGCTTCCTTTTGGCAGCCTGGGGATCGCGAAAACCGATGGCCAGCATATCATGCCCCGGTTCCGGAGGCGCGTTAAAATCCATCTTGCCGTCGACAATTTTGCATATGGGAACCTGCTGGAATTCACCCTCGGGTTCTTCTGTAGAAGGTACTTTTCTGAACTCGAGCAAAGAAGACTGCGGAAAGATAAAACGGTCGAGAAATTCGGTCACCTTGGGGCGGATCATGGTGGAGACCATTTTCAGCCCTCCGCTGAAATGGGGGGAAATAGGCTCCACACCTACCCGTATGAACCGGGGAGCAGAGGCGAAATCACCGGAAAAACGGCTGATTATCAGGACCCGGCCTCTCAGCAATGCCGCCAGCAGGATGTTCTTTTCATCCTCGATGAACAGCAGGTAGGCCCCGCTGGCCGCCTCGGGCCTAAGCAGATCAAGGGAATCCACCTTGAAAGCCTTTAGATTGAGGTACTTTAATTCCTTATACTCCTGCTTGAACTCTTTCATCAGCTCTTCATCCTCACTTATATAAAACACCTCTTCACCACGCTCGATCAGGCCTTCGATGATCTTGTTGACCAGTTCACGGTCATCACCGAAAATCAAGAAATGCCCCTCGGCCTGCTTCAATTGCCTTTTCATTTGTTCAATCACCCTGAGGTTGTACACCTCCTCGACCACTATGCGGGCATAGACATGAGCGCTGAGCACGATAAACCGGGTAATAAGATAGGCACCCACCAGTATGGTGATCCACCGGATCAGAGTACCGCCGGTAAAACCCTCATCCGTGTAACCTATAGTGGAAAAGGTGATCCAGACAAAATAGAAACATTCCGCCAGGGTTCTCGGCGTGCCGTAATAGAACTTTTCCAGTAAGTAATACAGCCCTCCGAAGACAACCGCAATGCTGGTAAGGCAGACTAGGATCACCACGTACACCCGGGCTGTTTCCCTTAGCTGTGCGCGTTCCTGCCACAAGAGGTGTCGTAAATAGTCTTTTAATTTTTGCACGAGAATATGGCTCCTTGGTTAGTAATCTGCTGTTGGGACCTGACTTTCGATTAAAAGAAAAGTACCTTCGACAAATCGAACAGTTCTTTAACGCTGATATATATTCCGGAGGGCAGGATGAAAACTTTCGATATTTTTTCCTGAGCCCTCAGCTGTTACCTGAGAAAGCCGTTGAAAAAGCTTTCGAGATCCACGTTTCCACCGCTTATTATTACTCCCACCCTCAGTTTCCGGCCGGCGGTTATCATGCCTTTGATTACCGGCGCCAGAGATACGGCTCCCGAGGGTTCCACCACCAGTTTCATGCGCTGCCAGATGAACCGCATGGCTTCCACGATTTCCTCCTCGCCGATAGTGACGATTTCATCCACTCGCTTGCGGATAACCTCGAAAGTTTTCTCTCCCAGCGAGGTGCGCAGTCCATCGGCGATGGTGCGCGGATTGGTCTGCCGAACGATTCTACCGCTTTTGAACGAGCGAAAGGCATCATCCGCCCCGGCAGGCTCCACCCCCCAGACCACTGCCTGCGGGCAGAGGCCCTTGACCGCCGTAGCGGTCCCGCTCAAAAGTCCTCCTCCACCCACCGGAGCCAGAAGGAAATCCAGCTCCCCGGCTTCCTCGATCAGCTCCAGCGCAGCAGTACCCGCTCCGGCCATTACCCGCTCATCATTGTAAGGGTGAACCAGGCTGAGTCCCTGGGATTCTATCAAGGCGGCCGCGGTACTCTCACGGGATTCGAGAGTGTTGTCGCAGAGGATCACATCCGCACCATAGCCTTTGACCGCTTCTATTTTGATCGCCACACTGCCGGAGGGCATGACAATCCTCGCTCTCACGCCTGCGGTGGCCGCAGCCAGGGCCAAAGCCTGGGCATGGTTGCCGCTGCTGTGGGTGACCACTCCGGCACAGCGCTGCCGGTCATCGAGCAGTGAAACCGCGTTATATGCCCCCCGGAATTTGAACGAGCCGGTACGCTGAAAGTTTTCGCACTTGAGGAAAACCTCCGCGCCGCACAGCCTGTCCAGGGTCCGGGAGCGCATAACCGGCGTCCTGACCGCCACCGGCTGAATTGCGACGGCGGCCCGCTTGATATCTTCCAGGTCTATCAACTTGGGTCTTCCTCCGGAAATTGTTCCTGTTCTTCCAGATTTCTCTATGGAACAAATTAAATTAGAATCGGCAGGATGTAAACAACAAGCTCACGCGCAAGAAAAAAAATTATCTTTCCTCTCTTTTCACTTGCACAGCCTGTGGCTGTCGGTTAACTTTCCACACCATAAGAGAGCTTAAATGAGCTTCTCCCCGTG
>CAZSTM010000162.1:0-419 GCA_964609635.1 uncultured Gemmatimonadales bacterium | reverse complement strand
TAAAACCCCGAGGTTTGAAGATGCCGAGCAAAGAGCAGTTTATCAAAGACCTTATTTCCCGGATGACCCTGGAGCAGAAAGTGGGCGGCTGCATTACTTTTGAGTTCTGCGGCACGCGGATAACTCCCAACGAGTACAGGAAAATCAACGATTTGCAGGTGGCGGGCCTGCGTACCACCCCTCACATTTTCACCGAGGAACCCTACGGCTACCGCCACGATGCCGCCGGGGCCGTGACCCAGCGCCTGGCTCCCTATGCCCCTGCGAATGAGTACGCCGAAATATTGAACGAGCTGCAAAAGATGGCCGCCCGGAGGCCGCTTTCGATTCCTCTGCACATCTGCTCCGACCAGGAGGGCGACCTCTCCTGCGACATTGTCCGCGGCGGAGTGAATATATTCCCCAGCGCTATGGGCCTG
>CAZSTM010000161.1:0-8187 GCA_964609635.1 uncultured Gemmatimonadales bacterium | reverse complement strand
GTTCGACCGCGGCCAGCGAAGAACGAGTACCGTAACAAAGTTTTTCCTTAAAAGAATAAAATACTAAAACCGCCAATCCAACTTCAAGCTTCTTGCCCGGATGCTTTCGATGCTTACTGATTCTGCGAAGGACTTCCGGGTTTCAGGTCCGGCTCATTCTTCTCGTGTCTTATCCCAGTCTATTTCGACCAGTGCAGGGCGGCCGGCAATTCCCCAGCGGTTGACCGCGGCCAGCCGCAGAACATTTAGCCCGGACCTCAAGTGCCAGTCGAAAGCCGCCTCTGTCAGTTCCTGCGCCGGGGAATCGTCCAGCTCGAGGCGAAAATGGGAAAAATTGGGGGTGAAGGTATCGATAAAGACTGCCAGCCGGTCGGAACCGGTAGGATGAATAGAGACCCGGGTCCGGTTCAGGGGCCAGTAAAGGTCTTTCAGGTCTCCGGTTTCGGACCGGTAATAAATGTTGTCGCCGGTGAGCTCATCCTGCCATTCCACCGCATTCATCACGGAATTCGAAAGCGGGTACCAGTGCGGGTAGCGGTTGGTGAACCAGTCGTTGCGCATGCGGACTGCAAAATTGCGGAATAGGCTCAGGTAAAAATCGCGGCTCTCACGGTCGGTCAACACTTCGCCGGACTGCAGCACAACCGCCCGGGCGGCTTTTTCCGGGTTCGCAAGCAGCCGGTGGACTTCGTAGACATTCAACGGGATGCCGTCGAGGGTGACCCTGCGGCAGTAGAAAGGATCTAGCAGGACCCACTTCCCGTAGGTTTCCGACCAGGCTTCGCAGGCCACGTGCCCGCCGAACTCCGAATTGACCATGACATAGCGGGCGGTGTAACCCAGGCTCGCCAGGCATTGAACCAGGGAGGTCGCATACTCGCTGCACCAGAATCGTTCTCCCTGCCCGGCCCGGTAGAGAATGTCGAGGGCGTTGAAATTGAAATCCACCCGGGGAATGGATTCCCGGCCCTGAGAGTGGCTGCCGAAATACTCGTGCAGACGGCGCGAAATCCCGGCCAGCCCCAGATAGTCATCCGCGTATGCCGGAACCGTCCCGGGAGGGAAATAAAGTTTCGCCAGGGAATCGAGTAGTGACTCATCCGCGCTCTGATAATAGAATCTGAAGCGTGATTCAGGGAGGCTGCCGTTGAGAAAAACCCTGACCCCGGCTCCGCGAAACCCCGGGCTGCCGTCGAAAAACTCCTGGAGAGCTTCGCGGCTCTTAAGAGCAGGGCCCGGCGGTTTTCGGCCCTGGTCGACCTTGGGACCGGTAGCCGCATACCTGTGGCTCGAGGCATAGGGGTCCCAGACGGCGAAGACATAAGAGCAGGCCTGGGCGACCAGTCTTTTTGAAAACCAGATCGCCTGGCGTTGCGTACTCGCCGGATGAAAGCTATCCCCCCGCCTGAACATGATTACGATAGAGACAACCGCAAGTAAAGCTATAAAAAATAATATGGCCAGGCCGGATAAGATTCGTCTCGATCTTTTATTCATTATAGTCTTCTGCTTCCATGAAACTGCGAGTTATTCTCCAGACACCTTTGCCGACGTCAGTATATTCTAAAGTTATAACTCGTGCCCGTCAACCCTGCTGCTGCGCTCTGGAGGTCACCGCCGGGCGACACCAGGGGTCTGCTCCGCGGATTAATACATTTTTTCTATAAATCGCGCGCACAAGCAAGCTCTGCGCCCCTATATCAAACAGCCCCGTTTTTATGAATAATCCAGATTATCTAGAAACATTCCTGGCTGAATATCGTTTTGAGTATAAAGATCAGGTGCTTTTGAGATGCCTTTATATAATTTCCACAAACCAGGTATATCGCGCAGCAGATCTCAATGGCCTTGAATAGGCATATTCTCTTATTAATCTGCAGCCGGTTGACGGCATAAATCAATGAGTTCTGCCCGAACATCACTAGCTCAACTTGATCAGTGGAAAGAACGGCTTTATGTTAAAGAGTGTTTTGTTTTAAAGGAATTTCAGCTAAACGAATTCCTGCCAAAGCCGATCGACCTCGCGCGCTTTTTCCGTTTCTTTGACCAAAAGGCGCCACTGACATTTAAACACCTCAGCAATGGAAGTTAACCATGAAGACTTTTCAGCAAATACTCTTATGGTATATGGCGATTGCTTTTTCCGTTGCCGGTCTCCGGCCCGCCGATTCTCTGCCCGCCGCTGCTGCAAATGAAGACCCGGTGGAAATCGGCTCCGGAAAAGAGGGATTCTCCCATAACAGGAAGCTTCCGGAACTCGATAATGGCTCTTCTGTTTCCGATTACCTCGAGTATGCGGCTCTCAACAACCCTTCGCTGGAAGCCAGTTTCAACCGTTGGAAGGCATCTCTGGAGAAAGTGTCACAGGCGCGCTCGCTCCCTGATCCGCGCTTTACTTATTCCTACTTTATCCGGGAAGTAGAAACCAGGGTGGGCCCACAGCGTCAAAAATTCGGGATAGCCCAGAAGTTTCCCTGGCCCGGTAAGCTGGCTCTGCATGCCCAGACCGCAACCGAAGAGGCCGGTGCACAGGAACAGAGGTTTCAAGCCGCCAGGTTGAAACTCTATTACGAAGTAAAAACCGCTTTCTATGACTATTACTACCTTTCGCGCTCCCTGGCCGTTACCAGTGAAAACCTGCAGCTACTGACCAGCCTGGAAAGCGTGGCCAGGGCTAAATACACCACCGGCGAGGCCGGGTATTCAGCCATAATCAAGGCCCAGGTGGAACTCGGCAAGATGGAGGATCGGCTCAAATCCCTGGAGGATTACCGCGGCGCTCTGGCGGCCGGACTGAACTCGGTGCTGAACCGTCCGGTGGGTGCTCCTCTTCCATGGCCGGCGGAAATCGATTTGGCAGAAGTAGAGCTGAACGAAGAAAGACTTTTCGCCTTGCTTAGCGAAAGAAATCCCGAACTAAAATCCCTTGACTTTCAGGCGGATAAAGAAAAAACAGCGGTGGAGCTGGCCAAAAAAGATTTTTACCCGGACATCACCCTGGGACTTGATTACCTGGAAACCGGCCCGGCCCTGATGCCGTCCACCATTGACGACGGCAAGGACCCGCTCATGGCCATGGTTTCTATCAACCTGCCGCTCAACCGTGGTAAATACCGGGCAGGCGAGCGGGAAGCCATAAGAAGACACAACGCCGCCCTGCTGGAAAGGCGCGACAGGGAAAACCGCCTGCTGGCGGAGTTAAAAGCGACTCTGTTTAATTTTCGCGACGCCGGCCGTAAACTGGGCTTATATCGCCAGGTTCTTATTCCCAAGGCCGAGCAATCTCTGAACACGGCCCGGCAAGCATTCATCGTGTCGGGCAATGTGGACTTCCTGGAGTTGATCGACGCCCAGAGGACACTGCTTGAATTCCAGCTTTCCTATGAGAAATCCGTTGTCGAGCGAGCTGAAAGTCTGGCGAAAATCGAAATGCTGGTCGGCACGGATGATCTATCGTTCTGAACCCGGTAACTTTTAAGCTAAAGGCGAGAACATGGATAACAGACTTGACAGGCTCCGGCAAAGTGTCTTCAGATGGCCGGTAGCCATAATTATCGTCCTGGCCTTTGTTGCCGGCTTCCTTTTAAGGGGCGGGCCTGAACCCGCTTATGAGCATGGAAGCCGGGAAGAAGCGAGCGGGCAGCAGGCCCGGGTACAAGAGTGGACCTGCTCCATGCACCCGCAAATCCGCCAACCCAAGGCCGGTCAATGCCCTATCTGCGGTATGGACCTTATTCCGGTCACCGAAGAACTGCCGGGAGACGAGCTGGGTCCCGGGCAAATCAGGGTGTCGGAAGCCTCCAAGGCGCTCGCCGGAATACAGGTTGCTCCTGTGGAAAGAAAGCACCTGCCGGTAGAAGTGAGAATGGTAGGCAAAATCGACTACGATGAAACCCGCCGGAGATACATTGCGGCATGGGTGGCGGGGCGCCTTGACCGCCTGTTCGTGGATTTTACGGGGACCAAGGTCAAAAAAGACGACCCCCTGGTCTCTCTTTACAGCCCTGAGCTTTTCTCGGCACAGGAAGAACTTTTCCAGGCTCTCAAGGGGCGGAGCCAATTCGAGCAAAGCACCCTTTCAACCGTAAGGAGCACGGCAAGCCTTACTGTGGAAGCCTCCCGGGAAAAACTTCGCCTTCTGGGTTTGAACGGTCGGCAGATCGAGCAAATCGAAAAAAGCGGCAAGCCTTCGACTCACCTGACGATCAGTTCTCCCATCAGCGGCACGGTAGTCCACAAGAACGCCACCGAGGGCATGTACGTCTCCACCGGCACCACTATCTATATCGTGGCCGACCTCTCCCGGCTGTGGGTCCAGCTCCAGGCTTACGAGTCGGACCTGCCCTGGCTGAAATTGGGCCAGGCAGTTGAATTCACCGGCGAGTCATACTCCGGGGAGACTTTCAAAGGGAAGATTTCCTTTATCGACCCGGTGGTTGACCCCAATACCAGAACCGTAAGGGTACGCTTAGATGTCTCCAACACGGACGGCAGGCTCAAACCCGAAATGTTCGTGCGTGCCGTGGTCAAGTCGTATGAAACCTCTGCCGGAGATCATGCCGCCGAGGCTCATCAGCAAGCACCACTGGTAATCCCGGCTTCCGCTCCATTGATAACCGGCACCAGGGCGGTAGTCTACGTGGCTGTCGAAGGGAAAACCAATGTCTTCGAGGGACGGGAGGTGGTGCTGGGACCCAGGACCGGCGATTACTACATAGTGCGGCAGGGCCTTAATGAGAACGAGCTGGTGGTGGTCAACGGCAACTTCAAGATCGACAGCGCCATCCAGATCCTGGGCAGGAAGAGCATGATGAACCCCGAGGGCGGCGGTCCGGCTCCCGGACACGACCACGGCTCAGCTAAACATCCGGCTGCCACAGAAAGCACCGGGACTTCCTCATTCGAGACACCTGCGGCTTTCAAGATGCAGCTCCACCAGGTGAACCAGGCTTATTTCAAGATCCACCGCAGCCTGAGTGGGGACAGCTTCCAGGGCGTGGGCGAACAGTCCAGGCTCTTCATCGAGGCCCTCGACAAAGTGGACATGTCTCTGCTGAAAGGCCAGGCGTACCTGGATTGGATGAAATACCTGGAGTCTTTGAAAAAGGCGGCCGAGTCGGTGGCCGAAGCTACTGATATCGCCCAAGCCCGTGAGAGCTTTTCTCTGGTTTCGAAGAACCTGGCCGAGGTGGTGCAAAGCTTCGGCGCCGCCGGCGCAACACCGGTAGTGCTGTTTCACTGCCCGATGGCGTTCGACAACCGCGGTGCGCTCTGGCTCCAGGACGACGGTGAAACGGCCAACCCCTATTTCGGCGCCTCGATGCTCCGCTGCCGGGACCGCATTGATACGCTTTACACAGGAAATTCCGGTATAAAGAACAAAGGCCACGGACAAGAATGAACAAGAAAGGCGGCCGTCGGTTATCGACAGGATTATCCGCTTTTGCCTGGAAAAAAGATTCATAGTCTCGCTTTTTGTGGTCTTCGTTATCGGCTGGGGACTGATGGTAGCTCCTTTCGACTGGAACCTGGGAGGACTTCCACGCGACCCTGTGCCGGTAGATGCCATTCCGGACATCGGCGAGAACCAGCAAATCGTCTTCACCGAATGGATGGGGCGCTCTCCCCAGGATGTCGAAGACCAGATCTCCTACCCGCTGTCGGTTTCCCTGCTAGGCATTCCCGGCGTAAAAACCGTACGCAGTTTCTCGATGTTAGGTTTTTCCAGCATTTATGTAATATTCAAGGATGATGTTGATTTCTACTGGTCCCGCACCAGGGTTCTGGAGAAACTGAGCAGCCTGTCCTCCGGGACTCTCCCGGAGGGAGTCAAGCCCACCCTCGGGCCGGACGCCACAGCTCTCGGGCAAGTATTCTGGTACACCCTGGAGGGCCGCGATGAACAGGGCAACCCCACCGGCGGCTGGGACCTTCACGAGCTGCGGACTGTCCAGGACTGGTACGTTCGCTATGCGCTTCTTTCCGCAGACGGAGTGAGCGAGGTGGCCTCCATCGGCGGGTTTGTGCAGGAATACCAGGTAGATGTCGACCCGGATGCCATGAGGGCGCACGGAGTGAGCCTGAACCAGGTGATGGCCGCAGTTAAAATGTCCAACCTCGATGTGGGAGCCAAAACCATTGAAGTCAATAAAGTAGAGTATGTGGTCAGAGGCATCGGGTTTATCAAAAAGCTCGAGGACCTGGAATATGCAGTGGTCAAGACCAGTAACAATGTTCCGATTTATATCAAGGATGTGGCCCATGTCTCGCTTGGCCCCGCACTCAGGCGCGGAGCTCTGGATAAAGAGGGTGCCGAGGTGGTCGGAGGAGTGGTGGTTGTGCGCTACGGCGAAAACCCGCTTGCCGCAATCAAGAACGTGCAAAAGAAGATCGAGGAAATATCGCCCGGCCTGCCGAAAAAAACCCTCTCCGACGGTCGCATAAGCCGGCTCCAGGTAGTTCCCTTCTATGACAGAACAGGCTTGATCTACGAAACCCTGGGCACGCTCTATACTGCCCTGAGCGAAGAAATCCTGGTGAGCATAATCGTAATCCTGATCATGATCATGCACCTGAGGAGCTCGCTCCTTATCTCCGGGCTTCTTCCCCTGGCGGTGCTGATGTGCTTTATCGCCATGAAAGTGTTTCGGGTGGATGCCAATATTGTGGCACTTTCGGGAATCGCCATCGCCATCGGCACCATGGTAGACATGGGAATAATAATTAGCGAGAACATCCTGCGGCATCTGGATGAGGCACAACCCGGCGAAAACCGCCTGGAAGTGGTTTACCGCGCGGCCAGTGAGGTCGGCTCGGCAGTGCTGACCGCGGTGTCCACCACGGTGGTGAGTTTTCTTCCCATCTTCACTATGGTCGCCGCGGAGGGCAAGCTCTTCAAGCCTCTGGCCTATACCAAAACTTTCGCCCTGATTGCCTCCGTGATCGTGGCGCTTACCATTATACCTCCCGGCGCCTATATGCTTTTCACCGGCAAGGTCGGCATTTCCAGGCTGAAAAAATTGTTGCCTGTTTCGATGCTGGTTCTCGGAATCCTGATCGCCATAAAGATCAACTGGCTGCCGGGGCTCGTTCTGATTCTTATCGGTGTTTACAGATTGGTGGAAACACGGCTGTCGCTGGTAGGAAACAAGTGGACCGGGCTGTTAGGAAACTTTTTTGTCGCACTGGTGGTCGGTGTTCTGCTTGCCGGACACTGGCTCCCGCTGGGTCCGGAGAAAGGCCTGTTGCTCAATCTGATTTTTGTATCACTTCTCATCGGTGGCTTGCTGGGACTCCTGGCTTTTTTGCAGCGCGGGTATCCAGCCATCCTCAGGTGGTGCCTGGAAAACAAAGCGCTTTTTCTTTCCATGCCGCTGCTGGTTTTACTGTTGGGGGGTTTTATCTGGCTCGGGTTCGAGTCTTTTTTCGGCTGGCTGCCCCGATCTGTGAAAAACACCGGGGCGGTATCCTATCTGGAGCATGTTTTCCCCGGCCTGGGAAAGGAGTTTATGCCTCCGCTGGACGAGGGATCGTACCTCTACATGCCTACAACCATGCCGCACGCCTCGATTGGAGAAGTGCTGAATGTTCTGCAGACACAGGATAAGAACATCAAATCGATCCCCGAGATCGAATCCGTGGTGGGCAAGCTCGGACGCGTGGAAAGTCCCCTCGACCCGGCGCCGGTTTCCATGATCGAGACGGTAATAAACTACAAGCCACAGTATATAGTCGATAAAAACGGCAGGCGCCGGGCGTTTCGTTTTTCCACGGACGAAGAGGATTTCTTTCGAAGCCGGGACGGAACACCTCTTCCGGGCCCGGACGGCGAGCCTTACAAGGTGCGCGGAAGATTCGAACGGGACTCACAGGGTAAATTGATCCCCGCCGACGCCGGCATGCCGTTTCGTCTCTGGCGCCCATCGCTCGATACCCGCCTCAATCCGGACCGCCGTCCCTGGAAGGGAATCCAGGACCCGGATGATATCTGGGACGAGATAATCAAGGCCGCGGAAATTCTCGGGACCACCTCGGCGCCCAGACTCCAACCCATAGCCGCCAGAATCGTCATGCTGCAGAGCGGAATGCGCGCCCCCATGGGTGTGAAAGTCAAGGGACCGAGCCTTGAAACCATCGATAAAGTGAGTCTGCAGATCGAGAGCCTGCTCAAAGAGGTACCCTCAATCG
>CAZSTM010000160.1:0-8196 GCA_964609635.1 uncultured Gemmatimonadales bacterium | reverse complement strand
CAAAACGTAACCCCGGTAACCGACCAGTGGGAGCCCTCGATAATCACCGCCAGTCTCGGCGCCTCATACAATCTTTCCCGGAGCATTTCGCTGCATTTCAATCTGTCATCGGGGAGTATCAAATCCCGAAGAGGTGAGCTGGATATGAACCTCAACCAGCCGAAAACGGAAAGAAGAACCAAACTGGACCTGGGAGTCCAGGCGGACAGGGTGGGAGTGGGCCGGCTTTCGCTGGTCGGTTTCCTGACAGACCGGAAAGACGCCATCGTGCTGAGCGGCAGAACTGAAACCCTGGAAGGCCGGATAATGGAGCTTTACCTGAACCGCGACCAGGACCAGCTCGGCATCGAGATCGATGCACGCAGCTCACCGCTGGGCGGTAACGTTCAACCTTTTCTCAATTTCCTGGCCATGCGCTCCCGCGCCGAAGCCGTCGGGAAAATGGTCCGTAACCTAGAGATGCCCCGGTTTATCACCAGCGGCGGGTTTTACGCAACCAGGGGGCAGCTCGATTTCACTCTCCTCTGGAAATTCGTTTCCTCTTACCAAAGCACCCGTTTCGCAGCAGGGAGCCCTCCGGTGCCCCAGCCGCTTGGCGATTATCATAACTTCAATGCTACAGTGGGCTGGACTTTCGGTGTCAAACCCCTCAACAGAGTGTACCTGGAGGCCGCGAACCTGGCGGACAGGAAATTCTCCACCGTGGTTGGGTATCCCGATTATGGAAGGAGAATTACCGTGGGATGGCGCAGCAGTTTTAAATAATCTATACCCTCCCCTGCCTCCAATATCTTCATCTTCCTGACGGTTGAAGAGCGACCGAGGCCTTGATCAGGTAGCTGCAGTTGCACCTGGCGGTGGCATCCGGCATGAGCACCAGGCCTCCCACCGGAAGGGCGTTTATCCAGCATCCCGGCCGGATTCCCCCGAAATTCTCCGTTCCCTTGCCGGATGACGGCTCGAGATAGCCCAGTGTTGCGGAGCGGAATACCAGCAGGTTTCTGCAGCCGGTAAGAATGCCGCAGGCATAGGACCGATCCATTTGGAAGTCCAGTCTTTTGCCGGTTACCAGATCGTAGGCCCCCGGCTCCAGGTAAACCGTGCGGCCGTTGATCAGCGGCCTTGAGCTGTAGCTGTAACTCTGGTTCTTATCGACTCCGGTTTGCACCTCCCAGAGTAGTTCGCCGCTCGAGGCATTAAATGCGGTCATCAGTCCGCCCACTTCGGACCGCTGGCGGAACCTGGTGAACTGGTAGGTCATGATCAGTACATCGTGCTCTACGCTCAGAGCCAGCAGGGTGCCGTAGATGTTTTTCTCACTCCGCCAGAGGATCCGTCCGTTAGAGGCATCCAGAGCCAAAAGCCTTCCCTTTTCGTGCTCCGGCTGCCCACCGACCGTGCTCCGCTTTCTCCGGTGCGGGTTCCTCCTGATATCATCGGAGACCGCCAGAGGACGGTCTATCAGGTAAACCCTGCCTGACCCGACGGCAACGGCATTATGGCGTATTGAGTGCTCCGGGGTAAAAGTCCATTTCAGCTTGCCTGTCGAGGCATCCATGGCGAAAAACAGGCTCGACTCGCTGAACAGCTTGTTCATATCCGACTCGCGGTAGGCATATCGCACGGTGTGTTCGGTGTTGGCCACCGAACCGTAGAGGGTGCCTTTTTCGACAGCGATATAGCCCCAGTAGGTGTCTTCCTCTTCGTTCGGCCCAGGCGGTGTCCTGTATTCCGCCAGCTTCCTTCCTGTGGCTACATCCAGAACCAGGCAGCTTTTCCCGGCAAAGTCGCCGTCCGCGGGTTCGCCTCCCGAGCGGAGGTAGAGCCTTTCTCCCTCCAGGCAGAGGTTGCCCTGAGTGGCGGCGGCCCCCACCAGATGTTCCTGGTCGTAGGGTTTCATGATATCCCGCAAAGGGTACTCCCACAGCGTGCGGCCGTTATAGGCATTGACCGCCCGGAGCGCGTTCAGGCCCTCCACAAACAGACTTCCTTTGCTGAACAGCGGTCCCACTCCCCGGCCGTGGCGCGAGGGCATTTCGAAATCACTGTCCCTGAACCACAATATCGCCAGCGGGCTTTGCACCAGCTCATCGTCGGATGTCAGGGTGTTCGCCGGGTCGTGGTAGAGGTGGGTCCATCCGGGGTCGGCTCCCGCCAGCGGGCCGCGAGTGGTTTTTTCCATT
This sequence comes from uncultured Gemmatimonadales bacterium, assembly GCA_964609635.1. Taxonomy (GTDB): domain Bacteria; phylum Gemmatimonadota; class Glassbacteria; order GWA2-58-10; family GWA2-58-10; genus JAFGTO01. Next base: position 6,013 of record CAZSTM010000160.1, on the reverse strand, counting down.
GCGCCGGGCTTACCGATCAAAGCCACTCCGCCATAGGGCCGTAGGAGCCGCATCATCTCGCGGCGGTCTGCAACCTCCGGTCCCCCGGTTACCGCGCGGCCGGAGACCACCAGGTCGGCGAAATAGTCAGGGTAAGGCGTGCCTTCGGGATCGCCCAGGTGGACAGTCACCCGCACACCGTAGAGACCCGCAGCATCGAGTTTTTTACGTGCCAGGGCCACGTTCCGGGCATCCGAATCAACGGCATAGATCTGGAGATTGGTGCGCCGGGCCAGCTCATAGGCCAGCCTCCCATCCCCACAGCCCAGGTCCAGGCAGTAGCCGTCGGTTACCGAGGCCGCGGCGACAATCTCCCGGGCCGCTCCGGCAAACAGTTGAATATCGCCGTAAGGCTGGTTGGCGGTTTCGGGTTTCACCACTCTTGCTGTAGCCGCGCGGCAGGAATCGAAGCAGTAGATCCTGCCGCGGTCAGTGCTTACGAACAGGCGGCCGTCTGAGACCGCCAGCCCGAGCGGGGCACCGTCAACCTCCGCAGACCAGAGCACTGATTTCGAGCTCGCATCCAGCAGGGCAACCTTGTTGTTGGTTGTCCCGGAAATGATTTTATTACCTGCGGCGATCAGTGAAACTCCCCCGGGAAGGCCCGGAGTGGGTATGCTCCAGCAGGAAGGGTTTAAGACACCGGTCTTTCTGGAATTGCCCTGGAGGTCTTTTTCTTCCTTTTCAGTCACCAGGTTCGCCCGGTCGAGAGCTTTCATTCCATCCGTTTCCGAGTAAATAATATACCCCGGCAAAGCGGCGATCGCAGTGCCGGGGATTTGATCGTCGGTCACTTGCTTCCCGGTTTCAGCGTGGAAGACAACCTTGGATACACCCGCGGGCAGGTCTGTCTGACGGCTGTTCCCGGCATCGGAGAAAAGGTAGGGCCCGGCGACCATTACCCGCGATCCACCGTTAGACGTGTTCTCCTGATGGTGAAAGTATTTGAAAAGGCCCTTGTCGCGGCTGAAAGCCGCGGGAACCGCGCGGCCGGTGGGAACGAAAAGACTGTTTCCCGAGGCTACCAGGTACCCCTGGGCGGACACCCCGCTTTTAGCCCGGGCGCCCCCGTGGGGCTTGTCCATCTCGATTGAGCCGGAGCCGGCATTGACCCAGAGCACTTTTCCGCTGCTCGGGTCGAGGGCGTAGAGGTATATGCCGTCGGAGGGCCAGATACCGGCGCCGAAATAGACCAGGTCATCGGCGATTACCACTCCTCCGCGCGCCGGATGCCGCGATACCATGCGGTCGTTGCCCAGGACCATCTTATCTTCCGGGCCGCCGCGTTTCTTCCAGATGAGCCGCCCATTATCAGCGGATAGACAGTAAAGGCATCCGTCATCGCCGACCACGAAAACACGGTCCTTCCACACGGCCGGGGCAAAGCGCACCGGAGCATCCGTGAAAAAACTCCAGCGCTCTTCACCGGTCGCCGCATCCAGGGCGTAGATTTTACAGTCCGCCGAGCTGCCGAAAAAGACAGTTCCACCGGCCGCCACCACCTGAAAGGCGTAATCGAAAGGCATGCGGGTGTCACGGCCCTTCCAGGCGGGCCTGGGTCCATGGCGCGGCTGATAGAGCCAGCCGAGCGAGAGCCGGGCGGAAAGCTCCTCGGGCGTATATCCGCTGCGGGAAGCATCGGCCCGGTACTGAAGCCAATCGGCGGCATAGAGTTTCAATGAGGCAAGGCAGAGAAACAGGATAATTACAGCAAGCTTTTTCATATTTTCCCCTCGACAGTGATAAAGTATATCCATCCTCGCTGGTTAAAGCATAAAAACTAACACTGGATCTATTGTATATCTATATTTTAAACTAAGCAAAAAATTTTTTAAAGTTATTCGGCGAAAAAGGCACCCAAATCTTCGGCTGTGAATACTGCGCACAAAAAGTCTCTTTGGCTTTTACCCTTTATTGTATTACAGTGAATACAAGCTTGACCTTAGCCGGATGATTTAGTATCATCTTTGATTATTTTACGTTATTAAAAGAGTACTTCTCCGGCGTCGTTTAGCTCCGGAGTAAAAAAATTCGGTTTGTACCGGGTTATCTCCTCCACTGTGAGTAAGGGAAACATCCAGTGTCCGGGAAGCTTGTCAGAAATTTTTCTATGATGCTTTTGTTTGGCAGCTTTTCGATTTCGGGCGTCCGGGCCTGCGATGTACCCGTGTACCGTTACGCTCTGGAACGCTGGCCCGCCGAAAGCTACCAGGTGGTGGTGTTTCATCGCGGGCCTCTGTCCGAAGAACAGAAACAGATCGTTAAATGGCTCGAGGACTCCAGCGGCGACCATCTGGACTATGCCAATTACACGGTTCGCCGGGCGGACCTGGATTCACTTGCCGAGGGCCCGCTGCGGGCTCTGTGGGAATCCCTGGGAGAGCCCGAGCCGCCATGGCTGGCGGTGAGTTTGCCGAGAGGTCCGAGACCCGGACAGAGTCTCTGGTCCGGGAGTCTTACCAGGAAGTCCGCCGGGGCGATTATCCTCTCCGAGGCCCGTCGTGAAACCGGCAGGCGGATTCTGGACGGGGAAGCCGCGGTCTGGGTCCTGGTGGAAAGCGGGGACCGCCGGAGGGATGATGCAGCCGCCGCCCTGCTTGAAAGCCGGCTGGCGAAGCTGGAAAAGACCCTGAAGCTGCCGGCTGCGGTGGCCGGTTCCTCCTCGACCCGAGCCCCTGATTTGCGAATCGACTTTTCCCTGATTCGTCTGTCCCGGTCAGACCCGGCGGAAGAGATGTTTATCCGGATGCTGATGCACTGCGAATCCGACCTCGAGCTATACGCCTCATGGCCGATGGCGTTCCCGGTTTTCGGCCGCGGCCGGGTGCTCTACGCCCTCGTGGGTGAGGGTATCACCGGGGAGAATATCCTCGAAGCCTGCGCCTTTCTGGTGGGGCCCTGCGCCTGCGAGATCAAGTCGCTGAATCCCGGCCTGGACCTGCTGATGCCGGTGGACTGGGAGGCCGGGCTTGCCGGCAGCTGGGTGGAGGAAGTGGGTCTTCCGCCTCTGGTGGGACTTTCCGCTCTCTCAGCGGCCGGGAATCAGGAGGCGGCCGCTGTCTCCGGGGATGAATCGAAAAAGGGCCGTCTGCGCCGCAACCTTCTGCTGGCCCTGGGACTGATAGTGGTGGTTGTCGCCCTGTTGAGTTACAAGTTTATTAAAACCGGAAACAGGAGTTAATAACCGCCCTGAAAGTGTGGCTTGAGCCCGGATCATTTATTAAAATTCATGGTTATTGCTATCTTCTTAAACCTTCATGTCCACGCGTGAATAAAACGAAGCATGAAAATCCCGGGCATATTCATTCAGCGGGCACAGGGCAGGGCTCGCAAGTGAACGCGCGCGAGTGGAGCTGGGGCCGTGCCCCTGTTCGGGCCCCGCTGTAAAGAGGTGAATTACACACCCCGCCCGCTGGCACGGGCACCCCTCTCAAGAGGGGAATAAATCTGCGTAATCTGTGGATAATAAAAAATGACTCTATGGCATCTGGTAACCAAAGAAATTCTGCATAGAAAGCTCACGGTAGGGTTGGCGATTTTATCGGTTACGGTGGCGGTCGGGGTGCTGGTAGCGGAGCTGACACTGCTGGATGCTTTTGATGAGCAGACCAGCCGTATCCTTGCCGAGAAAGAAACCAGGACCGCAGAGGAAATGGCGGCTATGCAAGACGACTATCGCCAGATCATGAAAAAGCTGGGATTCAATCTGCTCATTCTGCCCGGCGAGCAGCAACTCGATGATTACTACTCGGCCGGTTATGCGGCCAAGTACATGCCCGAGGAATACGTTGACCGGCTGGCCGGCTCCGCTCTTATGACTATCAGGCATCTGCTGCCGAGCATCGAGCAAAAGATAAAATGGCCCGAGCGGCAGGAGCGCTCCATCATTCTCATCGGCATCCGCGGAGAGGTTCCCTTTGCCCACCGCGCTCCCAAGGAGCCGATGCTTACGGCGGTCGCTCCCGGCGAGATGGTAATGGGTTACGAGCTCTGGAACAGCTTAGGGATCGAGGTCGGTGACAGGGTCAGGCTGCTCGGCCGGGAATTCCGGATCGGTAAGCTTCACCTCGAGCGGGGAACCAAAGATGACATCTCGGTGTGGATCGATCTGGCCACGGCCCAGGAGATGCTCGGTAAGCAGGGCAAGATAAATGCCATTCTGGCGCTGAAATGTTTTTGCGAGGGGAACCAGCTCAGCCAGGTCAGGCAGGATGTCATCCGCATTTTACCGGACACCAAGGTGATCGAAGTCTCCTCCAAGGTGGTAACCCGTGCCGAGGCCCGTGCCCGGGCCATGACCGCAGCCCAAGCCGCCCTGGCGGCCGAGAGAGAAAACCGCGCCCGGCTGCGTCGTGAAAGAGAATCCTTCGCGGCCTGGTTGATCCCGTTCGTGGTTGTCGGCTGTACGGTATGGATCGGGCTGCTGGCTCTCGGCAATGTCCGCCAGCGAAGGGTAGAGATCGGAATCCTGCGCGCCCTCGGGCTACGGTCGGGGCAGATACTTCTGGTCTTCCTCAGCAAAGCTTTTCTGCTGGGAGCTGTAGGTGCGGTACTGGGTTACGCCGCCGGTTTCGCGGTGGGCATGGCCGCTGGAGAACTCACCCCGGGCGCACAAACAGTCGAGAAGCTTTTCGATCCCGTTCTTCTGCTGCTGGTGCTGGTCGCCGCACCGGTGCTCTCAGGGCTGGCCAGTTGGATTCCGGCGATAACCGCAGCTTATCAGGACCCGGCCGAGGTCTTACGACAGGAGTGAATAAAAGATATGCTCCGGATAATCAATCTCAGCAGGATTTATCAACGAGCGGACAACAACTCGGTTCGAGCGCTCGACAGGGTCTCGTTAACTGTCGAGGCCGGCGAGTTCGTGGCCGTACAGGGACCGAGCGGCTGTGGCAAGACAACCCTGCTGTTGACAACCGGCGGGTTGCTCATGCCCACCGAGGGCAGTGTCGAGATCGACGGCCGCAACCTGTATGGTATATCTCCGGACGCCAGGGCGAGTCTGCGCGCCGAGGACATCGGTTTTGTCTTCCAGCAGTTTCACCTGATTTCATACCTTAATGTCCTGGACAACGTTCTGGCCCCTTCCCTATCCCTGCCCGCCGGGCAGGCGGTCGAGCACGCCCGCGAGCTGATCGACCATTTCAAGCTCACCGGGCGAATCGACCACTTTCCCGCCGAGCTCAGCACCGGGGAACGTCAGCGTGTGGGACTGGCACGGGCGCTCCTTAACCGGCCGAGACTGTTGCTGGCCGATGAACCCACCGGCAACCTCGACCCGGAAAATACTGAAATCGTTTTGGGCTACCTGTCCGAGTTCGCCCGGTCCGGGGGCGGAGTGCTGATGGTCACCCACAGTAATGCTGCTGCAGGATACGCCCATCGCAACGTTTTTCTCAAGGCTGGAAAATTACTGGATACTATTTAAGAATGTGAAAACGACTATAAGGGAAAGAAACGAATAATGACGCCTTACCTGTGGTTCTTTCTGGTAATCTGCTTGTTTTTTGCAACTCCCGCGCACAGTGCCGACTGGCCCATGTGGCGATGCGATCCAGGCCGCACGGCCTCATCGGACGATAATCTACCGTCCGAGCTGCATCTTCTCTGGGAGCGACAGTACACTTCGCGCACCATGGTCTGGGATGACCCGCTGAACCAGGACCTGATGCCTTACGACAAAGCGTTCGAGCCGGTGGTCATGGGTAAGCGGATGTTTGTCGGCTTCAACGACTGCGACAAGGTGGTGGCCCTCGACACGGAAACCGGTAAGGAGCTCTGGGCTTTTTACACCGACGGGCCGGTTCGTTTCCCTCCGGTCGCCTGGAAACAGAAGGTGTATTTCGCCAGCGACGACGGATACCTCTATTGTGTGGACGCGGCAAGCGGTGAGCTCCTCTGGAAGTTCCGCGGCGGGCCCGCGCAGAGAAAGATAATCGGGAACAAGCGCCTGATCTCCACCTGGCCGTCACGC
>CAZSTM010000159.1:0-8216 GCA_964609635.1 uncultured Gemmatimonadales bacterium | reverse complement strand
TTCCTCTTCAGTGGAGGGCATAAAATATAAATCGGCTGGTTGATCCAAATAGAGCCAAGAAATCAGCTGCAATTGCTTGAGACTTTGCCTTAATTTTTAGCGTTCACTGTCTAACATGTTCTGACGACATACAATTGTATACCGTCAGAACAAGTGGGACGGTTGGTCTTATAAATTAAGGTTTAGTTTTAAGCGATTGCAACTGTTTTTGTATCTCTCCTTTCCCGAGGTTAAAAGCCTTTCTCGCCCTCAGAAGCTTTTTTTGATCATATTCCTCATCCCCAGGCGCTACCTTGGCCCGCGCAACCGAAAACGAGTCCAGGATTTCAAGCTGCAATCATCTTAATCTGTTCTAATATTTCCTCCGGTATATTTACTAAAAAATTTCTAGAATAATCTCATCGGCCCCGCCATTAATACCAAGGGTTTACTGGAAACGGCAGACCCTTTTTTATTGGCCTGAAAATGAAATTCCAACCCTGTTTCCAACCCACGGGTCAAATCTTGAGGTAAAGACAGGTAGGAGCAATGCCCCTTTCTGAGCCTTGGCCACGGCACCGGCCCCTGCCGGACTTCCACAGGGGGCCTAGGCGACAGCTCAGAAGGTTCGAATCCCATGCTTTATATTCGACGTTCACAACCATTTGCCGCGATTTGAAAAGCAGCACGAAAAGGCTTTAACAGCAGATATTAAATGTAACCTATTCGCATTAAAACAGGAAAGAATCAGAAGAGTATTATTCAAGCCCGGGTTTGACCTTCTCTCGCTGTTTTTGGGACTCATTTTCGGGGAGCAGGTCACCATAGTTCAGGATTTTAAGATAGACCCTGACGATTGATAGTCCGGGGGCAGTATTTTGCGCCAATTAAAAAGCTCCAGGTACCAGGGCGCCTCGACAGATGTGAATTGAGAAAAAAATACAACTTTTTTAAGGTTTCCGGTGTCTTAGTTAAGAGAACGTTTGATAAGTGCGCTTGAAAATACCGGCATTTCCCCCGGCGTTCAATATAATGGATAACTCATGGCTCAGTTGTAATCTTTTTTTTATTTCTAAAGATTATTATCTTTCGGTCATATCGGGAAGGTCACGGAACCGGGGAATGGATCCTCTCTATCCGGGACCATCGATTCCTTTCAGCAAGAGGAGACCTTTAAATGAACATTACTGTTAACGGCCTCAGCAAGTCATACAAGCATGGGGTTCAGGCCCTCAAACAGATTGATCTCGAGATCGAGAGCGGCATTTTCGGTCTTGTGGGGCCCAACGGCGCCGGCAAAACCACCTTGATGCGCATCCTGGTGACCCTTCTGGAGCCCACCAGCGGGGCGGTGAAATTCGGGGATCTGGATTTCCGAAAAGATCGCGGAGCGATCCGCGCCATGCTCGGTTATCTTCCACAGCAGTTCAGCACTTTTTCAAAACTGAGAACCTCGGAATTCCTCGATTATTCAGCGCGGCTTTCCGGTTTGCGGGACAGCCGGGCCAGGAGGAGCAGGGTGGACGAGATGCTGGAGACAGTCGGCCTTTACGAGGCCAGAGACCGTCTGGCCAACAAACTCTCCGGGGGAATGAAGCGGCGCCTCGGGATCGCCCAGGCGCTCATCGGCAATCCCAGGGTCCTGATCGTTGACGAGCCTACCACCGGTCTCGACCCCGAGGAAAGGCTCAGGTTCAGAAATCTGATGGCGGATATGATCCGTAACGAAATTATCATCATCTTATCGACTCATATCGTGGGAGATATTTCCAGCTCCTGCACCCGGATGGCCATGCTCAACAGAGGAGAGTTGGTCTATGACGGTTCTCCCGAAAGACTGATCGACCAGGCGAGGGGGCATGTCTGGCTCATCCTGGCCCGGGAAGACGAACTGGATTCCATCAAGGAAAAATATCCGGTGATTTCCACCGTGCCCTCGGAAAAGGGATGGGAGGTCCAGGTAGTAAGTGAAAAACCGGTGGACGGTTACCAGGGTGAACCGCTGGAACCCAATCTCGAGCATGCCTATGTCTATCTGCTCGAATACAAGCTGGAGGAAAAGTGGACTGGAAATTCGCTCTGAACCTCCACCCGATTACCGTTTCGGGCATGCACGGCCGGATATCTCCGGGATAAAAACTAATAAAAACCTTTCCCAAGGACCCTGTAGAAATGAGATCCCTGTATACTATCCCGACCATTGCACTCTATGAGTCAAAAGTTCTGCTGAGGAGCTGGTTTTTCAGAATTTTTGCCCTGCTGGCGCTGATAATCCTTACCCTGCTCAATTACTTTTTATTCGTCCGCTCAGAAATGCCCTGGATGCTCAACGGCATGCCCTCGTACATCCCCTACATGAACATGTTGCTCTTGAACGTGGTTCAGGCGGTGATCGGGGTGTTCATGGCCTCCGACTTCCTCAAATACGACCGCAAGCTGGATACCACGGAGGTCATCTACATGCGTTCGATGACCAACGCCGATTATGTCCTGGGGAAAATGCTGGGAGTGCTGGCGGTATTCGCCGGCCTCAATCTGCTTATGTTGATTATCGGCCTGGTTTTCAACCTGGTTTTTTCCGACCTGCCCGTGATTGCCGCAACATATCTGTGGTACCCCTTGCTGATCGGCCTCCCCACGATGGTGTTCATCTTCGGGCTGACATTCCTGTTCATGGTGATTGTAAGAAGCCAGGCGGTCACTTTTATCATTCTGCTGGGCTATATTTTCAGCACCTTGTTCTATTTAGGCTTCAAGTACCATTACCTTTTCGATTACATGGCGTTCAACGTGCCGCTGCTGTATTCGGAGTTTGTCGGTTTCGGTGATCTTTCCAGAGTGCTTGCCCATCGCGGCATCTACTTCCTGCTGGGCCTGGGTTTCACTTTCACGACCGTGCTCCTGCTGCGGCGGCTGCCTCAGTCACGTATCATGAACCGGGTCTCCCTGGTGCTGGCAGTCGCTTCCATAGCCGGAGCGCTGGCGCTTGGAAACACCTACATTGCAAAAATTTCACAGAGCAGGGCCTTACGTGAAAAGATGTTGGAGCTGAACCAGCGGGTAACCGGAGAACCCCGGGTCTGCCTGCAAAGGTGCGATCTCGACCTTACCCATTCCGGTGAAAAGATCGAGGTGGAAGCCCGCCTTGCTTTTACCAACAATACTCCGGAACCGGTGGAGCGCTATCTGTTCAGTCTCAACCCCGGGCTGGAGGTTGTGGCTCTCACCCGTAACGGCCGGGCTGTCCCGTTTACCAGAGAGTTCCACATTCTCACGGTTCAACCGCCGAGCGCTCTGGAACCGGGAGCTGCGGATTCGCTGACCGTCAGCTACCGGGGCGCTATCGACGAGCGGGCGTGCTATCCGGATATCGGCGAGGAAAAACGCAAAGAGTCCTACAGGATCGTCTTTTACAATATCGCCAAACGTTTCGCTTTCATAACTGGTGACTACGTTTTGCTGACACCTGAGAGCCTCTGGTACCCGAGGGCGGGTCTGTCCGAGGCCGCCGCCTATCCTGTGGTTCCCCCCAGGGATTATGTCGATTTCAGCCTCAAGGTAAAAACCACCGGGGGCCTGAGGGCTGTTTCCCAGGGAGCAGCTACCGAAAAAGAGGGGGGAGAATTCGTTTTCCGCCCCGAGGTGCCCCTGCCCCAGCTCTCGCTGGCCATCGGACGCTACCAGATGCGCTCGCTTACGGTGGAAGATTCTCTGACGGCAGGCGATTCGATGGTTGCCGTGAAGACGGACTATAACCTCTATTTTCTGGAAGGCCACGACTTTTTTTCGCAGTATTTCACCGAGGTGGCCGATACCCTACCGAGCCTGATACGCGATGCCCGGGCGGATTATGAAAACAAACTCGACCTGAAATATCCCTTTCGCCGGCTTTCTCTGGTCGAAACCCCGATTCAGTTTTTCGCCTATCTCCGCGATTGGACGCTGGGCACGGAAACAGTCCAGCCCGAGCTTGTCTTGCTGCCCGAAAAAGCAGTGGCTCTACAGTCGGTGAATTTCAGGATGATGAAACACTTCATGAGCCGAAGAGGGCGCAGGGGCGGAAACCAGATGTCAGATGAGGAAATGCAGCGCAGCCTTTTCCAGAGATTTGTAAATGAAACTTTCATGGAGGGTTCGTTTCAATCCCGTGGTATGAGGGCATTGCGTGCGAGAAACAGGGGTTTCAGCGCGACGTTTGACTTCGCCAATTGCTCCGTTTTCCCGCTTTATCATTCCCAAGTCCGCCATTTCTCCTCGGCCCAGTGGCCTATTTTTAACGTGGCCCTGGAATTTTATCTCAACCAGAGAATCGGAGGCGATCAAGCCAGGACAAGTGCAATTGCCAGAGTCGTCTCGGGGATGTCTGAAAATGACCGGGCAAACCTGACGCTGATGGAGCGCTCGCTGGCGGAAATCCTGGCTAATCCGGGCACTGAAGATAATGTCTATAACATTATGAAAGTCAAGAGCATCTATCTTTTCAATTATATTAGAAGCGAAGTCGGTGAAGAGGAATTCAAGACCTTCTTAAAAAACTATTTCGAGTCGCAGACTTTTACCGACAGGAACGCCGGAGATTTCATCGATAAGCTGGCCAGCCGCTTCGGTGTTGATTTCGGACAGAATCTAGATTCCTGGCTGCACGAAAAAAAGCTTCCTGCATACATTTTCACCGGCCTTAAAATGTACGAAATAATTGATGACAACCGGACGCGTTACCAGGTGCTTTTGACAGTTACCAACACTGAGCAGACCGATGGTCTTATCGGAGTGAACTTCCGTTGGGGAAGTGGAGGGAATTTCAGAAGAATGTGGGGGAGCGGGCCGGAAAACGAGGCAGATGAACGGCTTTATATCATTAAAGCCGGCCACAGCAAGGAGATCGGCATTGTCCTGGACGGAAAAATCCAGGCTTTGTGGTTCAACACTTACCTTTCGCAGAACTTGCCCAACAGTATGGAAATGCAATTCGAGGATACCAAGCCCGAGCCGGATGCCAAGCCTTTCGAGGGTGAGCGCATTCTCGATCAGCCTCCGGATCTGGAGGAGCCCGGGACGGTCATTGTGGACAATGAAGATCCGGGTTTCGAGGTGCATACGTACGAATCCGAAAGCTTCCTGAAAAAACTCTTGAACCTGTCGGATGATGAAAAGCAGGAATACATGGGTCTTAGGCAGTGGAGACCGCCTACCAAGTGGAGCAATGCCCTGCGCGGCGAGTTCTACGGGAAATACAGGCACAGCGCCCATTATATAGGGTCCGGCAAGGGCGAAAACAGGGTGTCGTGGAAAGCCGAGCTGCCATCGAGCGGCCGGTATGACCTCTATTACCAGGTTATTGAATTACCGAGTATGAGGAGGATGCGCGGGATGCGGGGAAGACCGGATGGCGAGGGTGAAAACTCTCTGAAGGATTTCCATTTCGTCATCCATCACGATGACGGTGCCGAGGAACTGAAGGTCGATATGGACGGTGCCGAGCAGGGATGGTATCTGCTGGGTACTTTCTACTTTTCCCAGGGGACTGCCACGGTTGAACTTACAGACCAGTCGAAAGGCCTGCTGGTCTATGCCGATGCCGTAAAATGGACTGAACACAAATAACCCTCTCAAGCCTAGGAAGCAACTATGACGAAACCGAGTTATTGCAACAGGGCCGGGATGATAACCATCATAATCTGTTTTGTCTTGCTCGCTGCCGGCTCGCCTCCGGCCGGCGCACAGATGACAATGACTCTGGATCTGGCGCTGGATATCGCCATGGAGAACAGTCCCGAAATCCGCAGCACCAGGCTGGACCTGGTACGCAGCAGCCAGCTTTTGAAAGCCCAGCAGGCCGCTCTCAAATCACGGTTCAGCCTCAGGCTCGATCCCTTCGGATACTCACGCGACCAGACTTTCAATTCTTTCTTGTCCGCCTGGAGTACCAGTGAGTCCAAGTCATCCTCGAGCACTTTCACGGCTTCCCAGCCGATAATACAGACGGACGGCACCCTGTTCCTGGTCAACAGGTTTTCCTGGCAGGATTCCTACAGCAGCTACCAGGACGCTCGCAACAAGGCGTACACCAACGACCTTTATCTCAGGTTTACCCAGCCGCTGTTCACTTATAACAGGACACGGCTCGAAACACTGGAGCTGGAGCTGGACCTCGAACAGACGCAGCTCAGATTTGCGATTCAGAAATTGAACCTGGAGAGACAGGTCACCCAGAACTTTTGCAATGTTTACCAGAACAAGATAAGCCTGGATATCGCCCTGGAAGAACTCAAGAACCAGGAAAAAAGCTACCAGATAATCAAGAGCAAGCAAGAAGCCGGCCTGGTGGCCCTGGAAGAGCTCTACCAGGCCGAGCTGAACCTGGGAACCAGCAAATCCAAGGTTCAGGACCGGCGAGTGGCACTGGAAAACTCTCTTGACACCTTCAAGCAGCTGATCGGCCTCGATCTGACGGATTCGGTGACAGTCGATGCCGATGTCGAGTACCAGCCTGTCGAGGTCAACCTCGACAAAGCGCTGGAAGAGGGGCTGAAAAACAGGATGGAGCTGCGCCAGCGCAAAATCGGTATCGAAAACGCCCGGTCCGATCTGGTTCGTACCCAGTCGCAGAACGAATTCAAAGGGGATGTAACCCTTTCTTACGGCATCACCGGCAAGGAAGAGCAATTCACCGATATGTACGACAAACCCACCAATACACAGAGTTTCGAAATATCGTTCGACATCCCGTTGTGGGACTGGGGTGAGAAAAAATCGCGCATCAAGGCCAGCGAGGCCACCATCGATCAGCGGGAACTTTCCCTGGAGGATGAAAAAATTGCTATTGTCATCGGGATAAGACAGGTGCACCGCAACTTGAATAATTCCGCGCAGCAGATCGAGCTGGCACGCCAGAACGTGCGCAATGCCGAGCTGACCTATGAAATCAACCTGGAGCGATACATCAACGGCGATCTGACCAGTATGGATCTGAACCTTTACCAGGAACAGCTTTCCCAAAGAAAAATGGGCCTGGTAAACGCCCTGATCGACTACCGGCTGGCGCTGCTGGATATGAAAATCCAATCGCTGTGGGACTTTGTGCAGAATAAGCCCGTACTTTACGAAGAATGAACTGAGCCACCTGCGGATAAACCATCATAAGGAGCAATTCGTGAAACAAAAATTAGCGGCAGCAGGCATTCTCCTTTTAACTGCGGCCTGCACCCAACCCGACAGCCGGCTGGAGACCAGTTTTGAAGTCCCGGTTTCCGTGGAGGATGTCACCCTGAAATCGATCGAGGAATTCGTGGTAACCACGGGAACGGTCAAGGCCACCAAGGAGGTTTTCCTTAAGAGCGAGTCTCCGGGATTCTACCGCCTGGGAGTCAATCCGCGCACCTCGCGTCCTTTCGCCCTGGGAGATATTGTCAACAGTGATCAGGCAATCATTTACCTGGACAACCCGGAACAGGAGAATACCATCAAGGTTGAATCCCACAAGCTGAACCTCGAGAATACCCGGCGGGAATACGAAAAGCAGCAGTCGGTTTACGACAAAGGCGGAGTTACCCTGCGGGAGTTGAAAAACGCCGAACACACTTACATAGATGCGCAATACACTTATGAAAATGCTCTGATCCAGCTGGCGAAGATGAAAGTTACCGCGTCTTTCGAGGGGGTTATCGTGGATCTGCCTTACTACACCCAGGGTGTGAAATTGGCGGTGAATTCCGATATGGTCCACCTGATGAACTACAGCACCCTTAACATGGAAGTCAACCTGCCCGGCAAGCTGCTGGGCCGTGTAAAGGCAGGCCAGGCGGTGCGGGTGATGAACTATACCATACCGGACAAAACACTCAATGCCACGATAACCCAGGTGTCCCCGGCCATCGATCCCGATACCAGGACCTTCAAGGCCAAAGTCGACATCGACAATCCCGACTGGCTCCTCAGGCCCGGCATGTTTGTCAAGGCGGAAATCGTCACCGCCCGGGCCGACAGCGCTGTTGTGGTTCCCAAGGATGCCATTCTCACCCGGCGCAACCAGAAAACGGTCTTTGTCGTGGAACGGGGTTTTGCCAGGGAGCGCAGAATCACCACCGGCCTGGAGAATCCCGACGAGATGGAGGTCACCGAAGGCCTGGAGGTCAATGAACGTCTCGTGGTGGAAGGTTTTGAGACACTGCGGAACGATTCCAAGATAAAAATCGTCCGTTAGGCTCGCCTGCAGGTGGAGAGCATACAATTCGCAA
>CAZSTM010000158.1:0-8265 GCA_964609635.1 uncultured Gemmatimonadales bacterium | reverse complement strand
GGGCGAGGTCTTCCATGATCCAGAGTGCTTCCCAGTCCTCGATCCCGTCGCGGTTGACCGCCAGGCGCACCGAGGGGTAGGGTAGGCCTTCCGGCCCGGGGTAGCACAACTGCCCGTCGCCGTTGGTATGGTCGTAGGCGTAGCTGTTCCACTCGACCTGCGGCCAGCGCGGCTGGCCCGCCGGCTTGAGGTTCTTTTCCCAGAAGGTATAGCCCCAGTACTCATAACCCATGATATCGTACTTGTAGGTCATCCAGAAAAGGCTGCGGCTGTCGACCAGCGGGTCTTCCATCTGAACGTTGGGATAGGGCGGATGCGGGGCGATGCAGACATACCAGAGGACTTCCTCGCCCCTGGCAAGGGCTTGGCGGCAGGCCCGGGCATCGAAGCCGTACACCCCGTGCGGCCGCATGATCGGGTCCCAGACATCGATGTAGCCGATCAGCTCCGGCCGGGGAATGCTCCCGCCGATCATTACTTTGACCCCCGGATAGCCGGTATGGATGATATTTGCTTTCCGCCGCATCAGCTGGAAATCATCGGTCTCATCTCCGATGTAGGCGTAGCTGTACTCGAGCCAGCCGTTATCTTTGATAAACCGGTACACCTCATCCATCGCGGCCCGGTCCGCCTTTTCCACATTGGATAGTCCGCCGAGAATGATTGTGTTAAGCCCTCTTTCCAGGCAGAAGGGAATCAGCTCCGGCTGCGGAGTCAGGTAGTTGGAATACTGCCCCACCGGGTCGAAGCGGTAGTCCAGCCAGAAGGCGTACCAACTCTTGAGCCATTCGTTATTCATCTTGCGGTGATAGAAATCCTCCACCCGCTCGATGGAGAAATGGCCCTGGGTTCGGAATACTCCCCGGCGCGGGAGCTGGTAATCCCAGACTGTCACCCGGAGCGGAACCACCGTGGGGTGGGAATTCTCGGGCTCGATGGTTACCGTGCCGGAATAGCTGCCCGCCGGGGTGCCGGCAGGTGCGTAAACCTCAATCCAGAGCGCTTGTTCGGCCTCGGGTTGTACATCGAAAGTATTCCCGGGCTGGAGCGGAATCACAGGGTCGGGTACCCAGCCCAGGTCGGTGCCGTTGGAGTGCGGAGACAACTGGGTACGGACAAGTTCAGGCTTTCCGATCGATATCCATTTCGACTCGATACTTCCCGCCGGTCCTTTCAGGTCCGAACAGGAGATTTTCACGTTGCGCAGGAAGCGCTCGAACGGCAAGATTACCAGCTGGAACGCCTCATATTCATTTGCAGCCAGGGAAATGACAGGCTCCGCGGGCACCCGCGCTTTGAACCTCAGGCGCGGATTGGCGTGGGTCACCCGCCTCAGGCCGGTTTCCCAGCCCACGCAGTAGTCGATCTCCGGCAGGCCGAGGGCCTGATGCGCGTCTTGGTAGTACCTGTCCAGGCGCTCTGCCGCATCGAGGACCGACTTGACCCCGGCCTCCAGCTCCTTTGACGAGCGGGCGAACCTGCGGGGAGAATTACGGAGAAGCTGCTCAGCCTCTTCCAGGCGGTCGCCCAATCGCCGCTTTTCGGCTTCCAGAGACTGCGGGATTCCGGTCACTGCATCTTTTGCGGCTGAGAGGGTTTTTTTGAAACGCTCGCGATGAACTTCCTCGGTAAGGGAATAGACAGTAGGCCCCCCGATCTGAATCGACTGGGGGGAATCTTCCCTCAAAGTGAACTCGAACACCAGGCTCGCAATACTGTCACCGGCTTTCAGGGCGCTGTAATTTCCCTGCCGCCAGTGGAAATTGTGGAAGTTGCCGTCCAGGGCCAGGTTCACCGCCTGGAGCGCTCCTGCTTTGAAATGGGTGAGAAAGGCACTTTTGGGGGCGTCTTCACCCTCCTCGCAGGCGTAGACTCGCAGGAGCTGGTACCCGGAACAACGTAAGGGGAAGCTGAGGAAGCTCTCCTGTTCGAGAACAAGCTGCACCTTTCGCTCGATACGTACCGTGTCGCCATAGGCGGCGGGAACCAGCACTTTTCCAGTGATCCCGTACCGGGCGCCGTTTTCAACTTCCGCGCCCTGCCAGGAGCTTGCGGAAAAATCATCCCGGAAAAGGACTTTTGCCCCGCCAGGGACAATCTCGGTGGCCGAAGCGATATAAGCCGGGCGTAGGGAAAAGACCATGGCCAGTAATAAAAGGGTCTTAACGCTGCGGATTGAAACCATCACAACCTCCAGGCGGGATTGTTGTATGAATCGCGAAATCGCGTAATTTTAGATTTGCCTGCGCAGGCTTAGCGGGCCGCCGGGTTACTTTTGTCGCTTTTGCCGAACAGGGGCTCTCCCGGGTGTTGTCTGCGGGCCTCATCCAGCATAGCCTTGCGATAAAACTCTTGGTCACCAGCAGAAGCGAATTCGAGAAATTTCAACCATTCTTCAGGGGAAAACTTGTATTTCAAAATATGCTTATATACTTCTTTAATCTTAACCGTATCGTTTTTGACTGTATGGTAACAGATAAAGTACATAAGAGCCTCGGCATTGCCGGGTTGCTTCTGGATAAGGCTGTTGTAGCGGTCTTTAAATTTAGCCATATTTTTATACCAGACGAACCGTTCGTCCTCAGTGAGCTCCAGCTCTTTTTTTCGCAGCCGGACATATATTGAGGGAACCATTTCGGGATTTCCGGAGTTCAGGCTGCGCATAGCTTCAGAAATATATGGAGCCTGATCTTTCAGGATGTAATGCATGACAACAACCGAGTCCAATTCAAAAGCCACCTCTGGCGGCTTATAAACTACTGCATCACTGAAAGTGCTTGAGCCAGGGACGTATCGAAGATTGAGCACGTTATAAACACCTTGCGGCAGTCGGTTATCCGGAGTTCTCAGATCGAATCTATCCAGACTGAGCCCCAGGCCGAGGCCGTAGTATTTCAATTGCATGTCAGAGGGACCCCAGCTCCAGATTTGATCGCTTTTTACGATTTTTTCAGCAAGAAGATGCACAATTTTCTCGGCTTCCGGAAAAATGCCGGTCTCATCCGAATGAGAAGGGCCCCGGTAGCGCAGCAGGAAAAATGACGCTGCCAGCAGCCACAACAGGGGAAAAATAGCGGAGGTGATAATTCTTCGGTTTAAACCCGGGATACGAAGCACTCTGGAGACTGCCTCTTTAAGCCCGGTCGCGGCCAGGTACAGGTAGACAGGCAGCAGAAAGGTAAAAACACGCGGTTCAGGCACTACACACTGTAACAACATTAATCCGGGTACGGTAAACGCTGAGGCCAATACCAGCTTGGGAGTCTTAAAGCAGCCCAGCAGGAATCCGCCTGTCAGCAGTAAAGCCATGGGTAAAGGCAGGTCACGGTGAAAAAGGCTTGTAAGCCTTTGACACAGACCGTAAAAACCTCCCAACCACTCTTGCCAGATCAGAGGTTGTACGTATCTGTTTGCCAGAACCGATTCCAGGCCGGTGGTTAAAAACGCCGGAGTATACCAAAGAAGAGTTCCCAGCAGGATAATAAACCAGGAAATGACAAGCGGTCGGATAAGGCTTTTCCATTTTTCCGCTTCCTGGATATCGGCTCCCAGGAGTATCCAGCCGGTGGCAAGGCACAGCGGGTAAATCATGGTGGGAATAGTTGCCATACCCGCCACTGAAGCGCAGATAAATACAATCCAACCAGGTTTCGACCGTGGTTCGAGAACCACCGAGCGGGAAGCTGTCAGTAGAAGCACTGTAAAAAGGCAGACCATTGTGTAACCGCGGCCCAGGATCGAGTACTCGACAAGATAGCTGGAGACAGCAGTGAGCGCCGCGGCCCAGAGACCTGTCTGCCAGTCCAGCTGCCTGAAAGCAAATACAAACACAGCCGCCACCAGCAACACGCCGGATATCAAGGCAGGAAGCCTTATCGCCCATTCTTTCCATGGATTGAAAACGCTTGTGGAAAGCTTGACCAGTAAGGTATGCAGAAGGTGGTTATTTGGAGTGGTGTAATTACTGATTGCCTCCAGGGAAGGCAGAGAGGCATAGCTGATAAAAGTATATGCCTCATCATAGCGGATAGGTTCACCCAGAAAAGCCAGGCGAAGGTAGAGAGCTGCGGCTAAAATCAAACCGAGCGCCAAACCCGGGGCCACCGATATACGCTCCAATGGTTCGTTCCGGCCGTTTCCCCTGCCTGCTGCTGGTCGCCTGGGACCCATTTCCAGAGTGTCCTTTAAATGAGGTAAAATTAAGAAGGCCGGACTTCAGCAGAGAAGACCATACCGGACTGAGCTGCCGGAAAGGTTACAGAGAGCCGGTCAGGCCTTTATTTTCATAGATAACCTTACCGTCGAATATCGTGTAAACCACCTTGGTCTGCATGATCCGGTGCTCCGGAATTTCCATCAGGTCCCTGGAGAGCACCACCAGGTCCGCCAGTTTTCCCGCCTCGATTGAGCCTTTGATATCCTCCTCGAAAGTGGCGTAGGCAGAGCCCAGGGTATAAAGCTCGATCGCTTCCTGCATGGTCAGTTTTTCTTCCGGGATCCACCCCTCGCCCTCGCCGCCGGCCCTGGATTTCCTGGAGACCGCGGCATACAGACCTTCCATGGGGTCCATCGGCTCGACCGGGCAGTCGGTCCCGAAAGCGATACGGCCGCCGGCGGAAAGAATGCTCCTCCAGGCGTAGGCGTACCTGCAGCGCTCGCGGCCAAGCCTGTCCTCGGCATAGACCAGGTCGGTTATGCAGTGAGTAGGCTGCATCGAGGCGATCACTCCGAGTTGGGCGAACCTCGGTAAATCATCTTCTATCAGAATCTGGGCGTGCTCGATTCTGTGCCTGCTGTCTCTTTTCCCGTGGCGCTCGATGGCTTTTTCGAAAGCATTCAGGATAATGTGGTTGGCTCTGGTTCCGATGGCATGAATAGCGATCTGAAAGCTGTCCCGATCGGCTTGGAGTATCAGTTTTTCCATCCTCTCCACCGGCATTGTCAGCAGTCCGGAAGTCGAGGGCTTATCGCTGAACGGTTCGAATAAAGCCGCGGTCTGCGAACCGAGAGTACCATCTATGAATCCTTTCAGAGCGCCGAACTTTATCAGGGGGTTGTCTTTATATCTCTGCCTCAACCTGTGGTATCTCTGCAGATTTTCCGGGTCATCGGTCAAGCGCTGGCTCAAATAGACCCGTACTGTCAGCCGGCCGTTTTCTTGAAATTCCTCAAAGTATTCCTCGCCCCCGACCAGGTGTTGTATGCTGGTTACACCGCATTTTTTGGCCTGCTCCAGGGCCAGTCTCAGATGCCTTCTTTTTCTTTTCCCGCTTTCTTCCGGAGATAGGGCCGGTTTTTTAACCAGAGCCGCGGCGTTTTCCTTGAGTATTCCGGTAGGTTCTCCGGTTACCGCATCCCGCACGATAGTGCCGCCGTCCGGGTCGGGTGTATCCCGGGTAATGCCGAATTCTTTCAGGATATAACTGTTGACCAGCACGCTGTGGCCGTCGATTCTGGAAAGCAGCACCGGGTTGTCCGGGGCAGCCTCATCCAGTATTTCCCTGGTGGGCCATGCCTGTCCGGGAATCAGGGTATGGTCCCAGCCGCGGCCGATAATCCACTCGCCGGGTGCGGAGTTGCACACCCTGGCCGCTACCTTTTCCCTCATTTGATCATAACCGGTTATCCCGGCCAGGTTGAGGCTTTCCAAAGCTTCACCCGCGCTGAAAAAATGAATGTGCGCGTCGTTGAACCCGGGAACCACGGTCTTCCCCTCGAGGTCTATTACTTTGGTAACCCCCGGCTCGATATACTTTTCGATTTCCCCATCCGAACCGACCGCGATAATAAGATTGCCTGCAATTGCAACCGCCCGGGCGCGCGGGTTGAGCCGGTCGATGGTAATCACCTTGCCGTTT
The DNA here is from genome assembly GCA_964609635.1 of uncultured Gemmatimonadales bacterium. Lineage (GTDB taxonomy): Bacteria > Gemmatimonadota > Glassbacteria > GWA2-58-10 > GWA2-58-10 > JAFGTO01. The sequence goes on along the minus strand of CAZSTM010000158.1, from coordinate 2,407 downwards.
TTCAATACCAGGTCCGCGAATTGCCGCTGGGTGCAGGAGGAGGCGACCAGGATAATCGGAAACAGTAAAAGCATCTCGGCTATTTTCATGGTTTGTCCTCTTTGGATGGCGTGTAGCAGGAGCCCGGTTTTATCCGCATCTCAGACGAAACTTGCCAGGCGGGCATTTAGCTCTAATGCGGTAAAAGTTAAATCTTTCTTTTTGAAAAGTCAAACCGGCGTAAGGCTTCCATGCAACCAGAGTGAGGGGATTGGAGCTAGCCCGGATTATTCATGTAAAATAAAATAAGGTCTTGTTTTCCCGGCCTTCTGAATCACGGATAACACAGATGTAGCATGGATTGCGCGGTTCCCCGTCACCCGACCAAAGCCTTGGGGTGTGGTACAGGTCTATCCGGAAAATCAGATTTTTATCCGTGTAATCCGCGATTCAAAACTGAGAGAGGCCTGTAATGCTTGATTGTAATACTCCTATAGAGAGATCATTTCTTTTTTGTGAATAATAGGGTTAGAAGCATAAAGGTGCGAGGCATACCTATCCCTAATGGAGTGATGACTGAACCGAATATTCCTTTCGAGCACTCTGTTTTCTGTCCTGCAGCTCTCCATTCAGTGCTGAAATCATCTCACAGCACAGGCAGCAGATGTTGTCTGGGCGGTTTCGGTGATGATCTTTTCGAGGAAGTTCAGGGAAAAGTTCCCGGAAGGAGAAAATTGCCCCCTGGCTCTGGAAATGGAGGATGAACCGCTGCCGGAAAGTAGAAGCCGGGTTGATTTTTTTAGACTATGCCGCTATCATGAAATCTTGGGAAAGGCTAAATTCATAAATAGTGTAGCGTATTTTTCCAAACCAATCCACAAATTTAGCAGGCAAGGGGCGAGGCATGCCTCGCCGATGTTCGGGCGACCGATCGGTCGCCCGAACAGGCTCGTTTAACGTGTCTGGAAAAATACGTTATCAAACTTTTGAATTACAGCACTTGGTCTGGAGTGAGACTATTTTATCAAGTTGGAATAACTTGAAAGGAGCGAAGAAGATGAGTTCCATCAACTTCACCAGAAGAGATTTCTGCGGCCTGGCACTGGCTCCGCTGGCGGCGGGTCTCGCCTGCAGCCGTGCAAGTGAGCCGGCCGGCGCAAGGTCCAGGAGGCAAACCGCGGTTTCCATCGAAGGGGATATGTTCTACATCAACGGCCGGCCCACTTATCCGGGAAGAATCTGGAATGGAATGCGTATCGAGGGCTTATTGTTCAACGCCCGGCTGATTCAGGGCATTTTCGATGACCTGAACCCGGTAACCCGCTTCAGGTGGAGTTATCCGGATACCGGAGTCTGGGACCCCCAGCGGAACACCCGCGAGTTCGTGGAAGCCATGCCCTCCTGGCGCAGCCACGGTCTTCTGGCTTTCACGATCAACCTGCAGGGAGGCAGCCCGGAGGGTTATTCCCGCGATCAGCCCTGGCACAACTCGGCGATCAGCAGTGAAGGTTTCTTAAGGCCGGGCTATATGGCCCGCCTGGAGAACATCCTCGACCGCGCCGATGAGCTGGGAATGGTGGTCATTCTGGGCATTTTCTATTTCGGCCAGGATCAGCGTCTCGAAAGTGAGGAAACCGTGGTGCGGGCGGTTGACAACGCCGTGGACTGGGTTCTGGTAAACGGCTACACCAACGTGCTGATCGAGGTAAACAACGAGTGCGACGTGCGCTACGACCATGCAATCCTGCAGCCGGACAGGGTGCACGAGCTGATCGAGCGGGTAAAATCGAGAAAAAGCAACGGCCGCAGGCTGCCGGCCGGCACCAGCTACGGCGGGGGGACGATACCGGATGAGAACGTGGTGCGCAGCGCCGATTTCCTGCTGGTGCACGGCAACGGTGTGGATGATCCGGAACAGATCGCCTCGATGGTGCGCCGGACACGCAAGGTGCCGGGCTACCGTCCCATGCCGATCCTGTTCAACGAGGACGACCACTATGATTTCGACAAGCCGCTGAACAACATGCTCGCCGCAGTGGGCGAATATGCCTCCTGGGGCTATTTCGACCCGGGAGAGAGCAACTACGTGGACGGTTTCCAGTGCCCGCCCACCAACTGGCGTATCAACACCGAGCGTAAGAAGGCGTTTTTCGGCAAGCTGAAAGAGGTGACCGGGATGACCTGATTCCCATAGTTAAAAGTGAGTCCAAGATACAACACTTTCTCTGGTTATTACTGAACTCTCCTTCTGGGGGCAGGTCAAAGATCGCCGGCGGTTTTGGTGGTTTTTGATATAAGGTGTATCTCTTTTAACCCGAATTATTCATAAAAACGGACCTTGCCCGGTTTTGTGTAGCGACCGGCGGTCGCCCGCATGTAGCGACTGTCTTGAAAATCAAGACTGAATACAGCTAATGGGGTCATTTTT
>CAZSTM010000157.1:0-8287 GCA_964609635.1 uncultured Gemmatimonadales bacterium | reverse complement strand
CCCCTGGGGCACTCTCCTCGCGAAAGGAACTCATATACCATCCGGCTTTTACCCATTCCTCCATCCGCCCTGAGCCCCACGATCTGTACCGGAGATCCCGGCGGGGCTGAAAACGCCTTCTCGATGTAAGGCCCGAACTCGGACCATTCATGCTCACGTCCCACATACTCCTTACTCTTGGTCAGGGAATCCCGCTCCCAGCGTTCCACCCGATCCTTAATCACTCCCTTAACCTGGTAAACCTTGAGCGGTTTGCTCTTACCCTTGACAGTAATCGGTTCCAGGGCCTGGTAATCGAAAAATTCTCCGGCCACGGCCCGGGTGTTCTCGGAAATCATGATGGTATTGACTTCCGCGGCGGTTTCCAGTCGTGAGGCCGTGTTTACGGTATCGCCCATAACCGTAAAATCGCCTTCATTCTCACCGCCAAGTTCTCCGGCCACTACCAGGCCGCTATTGATCCCGACCCGGCAGCCGAGTTCAATGCCCTTTTCAGCCAGGATACCGTTGACCTGGCTCATTCGATCGAGCATTCCAAGCGCGGAGCGGATCGCCCGCTCGGCATCGTCCTCGCCGGCTTTCTTGGCCCCGAAAAGAGCCATTATGCAGTCGCCGATATACTTGTCCACCATACCTCCGTAGCGAACAATCTCGACGGTGAAAACTTTGAATACATTGTCGATAATTTGGGTCACTTCCTCCGGGTCGAGCTTCTCCGACATTGCGGTAAAACCCTTGATGTCGAGAAACAATACGGTAACATTGCGACGCTCGCCCTTTTTAAGCTGTATTTTCTCGGTGGGCTTCCGCTCCTTGCCGACAAACAGCTTGTCCATATCAGTAGTGAGCAAATCCGACCATTGATCGCTCGCCATTTTACTGCTCTCCAGGTCAGACCATAGTGGTATGGTAGGTTAACAGCGTTATATCATAAACAAAATGCAATTTAAGGCAAAAAGGCGCAAAGTGATAAAGTTATTTTAATTTTATATCAAGAAGCTCGATACCCGAGCCTATTTCATCGCGCAGAGTTCGGCGCACATCGTGCAGAACTTTTTATCTTTCGGCCGGCTGCTTTCTCTGATCTTTCGAGCCAGCGTTGAATCGATAGCCAGCGAGAGCATCTTCTCCCAGTCCAGCGCCTTGCGTGCCGCACTCATCCGGTGATCCCACTCGGCGGCGCCCGGAAGGCCCTTGGCGATGTCAGCCGCATGGGCCGCGATGCGTGTTGCGATCACCCCGGTGTGCACATCCTGAACCGTGGGCAGGCGCAGGTGCTCCGCCGGAGTGACATAACAGAGGAAATCCGCCCCGGCGGCTCCGGCCACAGCTCCACCGATAGCCGAGGTGATATGATCGTAACCGGGAGCGATATCGGTCACCACCGGCCCCAGCACATAAAACGGCGCGCCCTTGCAGATTTCTTTCTCCATGCGGATGTTCATCTCCACCTGGTTCAGGGGCACGTGACCCGGCCCCTCGACCATGGCTTGAACTCCCGCGGCGCGGGCCCGGTCAACCAGCTCTCCCAGAACAACCAGCTCGCTGGTCTGGGGGCGGTCCGTGGCATCGGCAATCGAACCCGGTCGCAGACCATCCCCCAGGCTCAGGGTGACATTAAACCTGCCGGCGACTTTCAATATCTCATCAAAAAAGGTGTATAAAGGATTTTGGCAACCTGTGGCCCGCATCCAGCGGTAGAGGAACGCACCGCCGCGGCTGACTATACCGGTGGTTCGGCCCTGTTCATCGAGGTGACGGATTGCCTCGAGGGTGACCCCGCAGTGCACGGTAATAAAATCCACTCCGAGCTCGCAGTGCCTGATCACCCCCTCGATGAAAGCCTCCTCGGTCAGGCTTTTAAGCGGCTCGCCTCTTTCTACAAGCCCGGAGGCCAACCCATAGATGGGGACCGTGCCTACCGGCAGCGGGCATTCCTCGAGCATCCTGCACAGCATTTCCTCCTGGTCTTCCCCGGTGGAGAGGTCCATTACCGTGTCGGCTCCCGCGGAAACAGCCGCTTTCATTTTCCCCAACTCCGTCTCATGGCTGCTCAGATCGCGGCTGGTGCCGAAATTGGCGTTTACCTTGGTTTTCAAACCCGCGCCCACAGCGACCGGCTTGACCTGTCCGCGGCGGCGAGTATTCTCCAGAACCACTATCGTGCCGTTTGCCACCCCTGCGGCGAGCGTGTGCTCATCGACCGGCTCCCGGCGGGCCGCTGCGGCCAGGGTTTTTTTTGTCAACTTGGGACCTGCTGTTTTAATCATGGCTTCCTACTCCCCGAAATTCTTCCACCTGAAGTCCAGCTGGTGAAAATAAATGACACACCCCACCCGCCTGCGGCGGGCACCCCTTGCAAGAGGGGAATTTTTCTAATCAATCTGCGTAACCGGAGCCATGCACAACTCAAAACATCCGAGCAGGCGTTGCCGGTTATCTGTGGATAATATAACATCTCTCCGGAACAGTTGCCGTAAAAACCTCCCTCACAATAATTCCATCTGGTACTGCCCCAGCCCGAGTTTACGCACTGTCTGTATCGAGTGCAAGGCCTGCTCCAGCGGCATTTTGAAAACAATGTCGGGATTAAGGCCTTTTTTCAGGCAGGCGTTGTAAAAATCCTTGAAAGGGATTTTCCCCTGGCCCAGACGAAGATGCCTGTCATCCTTTCCTTTGGTATCGTTCAAGTAGGCCAGTTTCAGATATTCCGCCAGGGCTCTGACCCAGGTGGACAATTTCTTTTTCGAGTAAATAAAGGCATGCGCCAGGTCGAGGCAGGCTCCGCAGGGTACATCTCCACAGCCCTCGGCGATCTGCAGCTGGATCTCCGGTCCCTCCTCGAACAGGTTGGAAATCAGCACTTCGAGCTCGTATCTTTCCGCGGATTCAGCGATCTCCCGCCACAAGGGAAGGCAGACTTCCATCCATTGATCGACTACACCCGAGTGCAGCAGCGGATTATAACCCGAATACAGGGTAACATACTCCGCCTGAAGATGTCCGGCGATTTCCAGGGTGCGCAAAAAAAGGCTCCTGGTATGATCCCGGATGTAAGGGTCCAGACTTCCCGGCGCCAGGTCGAGAAACGGTCCCTGCACATGCACCTGTATCCCCTTGTTGCGCAGGGTGTTCCCGAGTTTGCCAACCATTGGAAGTTCGCATACCTGAAGAATCCAGCGGGGGTCGAGTACCTCGATTTCCAGGTGCATCTCGGAAGAGCCGATACTTTCCAGGGACGAGGTTACCTCGGGATAAGGCACGGCAGCGAAATATTTTATCTGCATGTGGTCTTCCAGCCTCTTAATAGAGTGTTGAAAAAACACGCTTCCAGCAAGTTAATTCAGCAGACGACTGCGCACTGTGGTCAGCGGAAACCAGCTCATTTTTAACAGCGAATCGTGAAACTCTTTAAGCGGGATTTCATTACCCTTCTTTTTGTTATAATCCCTAAAAAGTTTTTTAATCTGTATCCGACCCAGCATCGGTCCCACCGAAGCGGTGGGACGGCAGGCCAGCTTTCTCACCTCGAAACGAGCGGCATGCTCGGAAATTCCCGTGCTGTCGACAAGTTCGGCGACCGCCCGGTCATGGTCAAGCCGTCCGCAGTGCAGCCCGATGTCGGTCAGCACCCGGTAGGCGTCGATCAATCGCTCGTGAAGCATCAAAAGGCGCAGGGCCGGATCATCGATCAGTTTTTTCTCCAGCAGCAGATCGCATACATAGCTGCACCAGCCATCCTCCAGCAGGCTGTGCTGCGTAAGAAAAACCTCCTGGGAACTTTCTCTTTTCCGCACGCTGAGCAGAGTGTGACGACCGGGATACAGCTCCTGGATCACGGTCAACAGCGCCTGGGATCTCGAATACAGATTATCCGATCCTTGGTCCCGGTCTGCCCGATCTTCATCCGAAGGTGGCGTAATGCAAAAGAACGCCCGGCTTTGCTCCTCCAGCGGTGGTGCCGGAATATACCCCGTTCGTGGTATCGCGGCCCGCTCGAAAACCGGCGTCTCCAGGATTTTCAACTCCTCGCATCCCGGGAGGCTTACCAGCTCGGCCTGTTCTACCGCCCGGCGAACCTGCCCGATAATCTCGTTCCAGAAAGCCAGCAGATCGCCATCCGGTTTCTCGGCGCTTATCCTATTCAATTGCGATCGCCAGTCATCCGGCCCTTCCATTCGTGAGGCCATCCGTTCCAGGCGACCACTTACTTTCTCCACTTCCCTGCGGATCGTCCTACTTAAGGTTTTGTCATTCACCCTCAGCTTGTGCTCGTGTTTCAGCAGAAAGTTGAACAACTCCCGCCCCACCCTGAAATCCCCGTCGGAGCGCGGCTCGACCTCATTCACCAGGAAATCCAGATACCCGTCAAAAGCGCTCAGCACATCATTTGTGTATTTTTGCAGGACCTGCTTCAGCTCCGGAACCTCTTTACCCAGCAGACCTGTTATATGCGCCAGGCATTCTCTACCGGCAATGGTCATCTCGATGGCGTCCTGCGTCCAGAGACGGGGAATGTTATCCCCGTAAGTCAGGTTCAGCTTTCCCTCGGAAAGCAAACGCGGGATTTCCCGCATCCGGTCGATAGCCCGAAGCGCCCGGTAATGGAACGGCTCGCTGCTTCTGGCGATCAGTTGATAGACCCCGTAAACAGCCAGCCGGGGATAGGTTCCCGCATCCCGGTCAAGACTCTGGAGATCCTCTTCCATCCTGATCCCCACCACCAGTGCGTCTCTGATCATGGTCAGTTCATCGCCGAGTCCGCCGGACTTTTCAATATTTTTTATCTGTTCGAGGTATTCCTGCTTCCGTTTGAGCTTGTTCTTCCTCGAGACCACATCCAGCTTTTCCAGCCGATCATCATAACGGTGAATGCCTACCATGGTGGCCTCCACCGGGTTTTCACTCCAGATAAATTCCTGAATTTCCTTGACCAGAGAATCGCTCTTTTTTTTCATCCACGCTCCCTGAGGGGAGAAACGCAGTCAAAGGCAAAACTGCTTTTCGGTTTCCCCAACTCAGATAAACTCGATACTGTATTTCACCACTGTTTTTCCGCCGGCTTTCACGCCGGGACTGAACCTGATCCGGCCCGCGTCTATTTTTTCATATTCATGCGAATTTTCGAGCATTTTCCAGTCGCCCGGCAGATTTTCCTCTACCTCGACCACAACATCGGTTTTTTTACGGTTGGTAAGCGTGATTTCGAGGGTCACCCGGCGCAGACGGTCTGAAACTCTGATGAACTCGCTCTGCCGTCTCTCGGCCGCCAGATCGAAAGCGTTGCCCGCCCTGATTGAAACCTTTTCCTGCTGCGGGATGTGCCCGATCCTGTCTTCGCCCAGGAAAAAAGCAGCCCCGGCTTGCTCCTGACTGTAGATTCTCACCCCGCCCGCGGGCAGGGGCATGCCCGGATAATTCTGTGCGCCGTTCACCCATTCCAGATACAGGGCGATTTTCAAGTCCCGTGAAGGTCCGGGAATCTGGCTGTAGAAAATATTCCGGTCGCTCTGCAGACAGAAGCGCCTGTCGATTTTCACCTTATCCAATCTAAACAGTTCGATCTGCTTGGTTTGCTTGTTTCCGAGACTGGAACGGCGTCCCAGGGTGTAGCGGTGATATTCCGAGAGTTCCTCCCGGCGGAAACCCTCGTCCATGGCTTCCGCCTTGGCCCCAGGCATGGGAGCCGCTCTGAGAGCCATCATCTCCACCATAGGCTGTGCCTGGGGCGCGCGGTGGATTTCCCCGGCCACCAGGGTCAACTCACAGTCCGGGTACTCCAGGCCGCTGCGGTTATCCAGAGTCACCCAGCCGGTCAGAGTGGCGGCGGACTCCCCGGCCAGGGCCAGCACATAATCGCAGCTCCAGGTGATCCCGGTAGTCAGGTAGGAGACTTCCACCGGACTGCGGCCGGTGTCTTCGCCTCGCATGAGCCAGGTCAGGGCCGGTCGGCTGGCCAGGTTCCCGGGCACCTCCGGCAGGATGAATCGCCCCTCGGGATCGATCTCGATCCGCTCGCCGATCTTTACTATTCGCCCGCCGTCAAGACTCAACAGAGTACCCTCGATCTGCCGGGTGGTGTTTGTCCTTTTGTCGAGGCGCTCCAGTATAACGGTCCGGCCGATGAATTGCTCGAGCAGGCTCTGGGCCGTGAGTAGATCATAGGTATAACGCTGTTCGAGAACTTTCATCTGTGTGCCGGTTTTGACCAGCACCGAGTTCGGCAGCAGGTTCCGGGCAACATCGTTAAACCGCAGCTCGAAAAGACCCGCCGCCATTGGAACCGAGCGTTTCTCGCGGACCATTGCCAGGTTGCCGTTGTAAACCACCAGACAGAGCGATTCGCGCCCCTCGGCTTGAGAGTCGAGTACCTGCGGCCGGGCTTTTTCAGCCGCCAGGACGGCAGCATCAAAAGACAGAACGAGAATAAAAAATATGAACAGTTGGGCTTTATATGCCTTCATAATATTTATCCTTGAGTTACAACACCTTGCGTTGAATAAAGGCAAAAAGGTTAAAGACTTTTTTATTGCTGTTTTTTTAGTTGTTGGTAATCAATTATTTTTATTTTAATCCTAATCCAGTGAAAATCTTTTGTTAATCTGTTTTATGCCTTTCTCTTTGTGCCTTTGTCACTTTGAGCCTTTGTGCCTTTTCAATCCCGACTCTCATCCTGACTAAACTTATCCTTCGCCCGGGTGGATTGTCAACTTTAATTCCGGCTTCCATCCCTGAATCTGTTTCCATTTACATCTGCATGCGGGGCACGAACTGGTCGGTAAAAACCTGGCTGAAATAGCGGTCGGTCATGGTCGCCAGATAATCACGTACTTTTTCGGGCCGGGAAGTTTCAGCCAGGTACCGCTCGGAGCGGTTTCCGAGGAAATGCCTGAATATTATCGAGGAACTCCGGTTTTTTTCCACATCGTCCAGGAAATATTCGAACATCAGCCGGAAGGCACCGGAGATGCGCTCGCGCTCGCGGCGTATCTCTTTGCGGGAGTATATCCGACGGTAGTTGAAATCACGCAAGCTGATAAACGCCTCTAACACCCTGGGGCTCAGGCAGATGCGGTCTAGACCGAGGCTGTTCTGCACCAGGTCGCAGACCAGAGAGTTGATAATCTCGCTGTTGCTGCTACCGAGAATGGCGGCGACCTCCTCGGGCAGGTCTTCTTTTTTCAGCAGGCCCAGGCGCACAGCGTCCTCGAGGTCCTGGCCGACATAGGCCACGGTATCGCACATACGCACCACACATCCCTCGAGTGTCGAGGGCAGCCATTCCAGGCGTTGGCCGGCGGCGGCCTGGCGAAGGTATTCGGTAATGTCTTTCTCCTTGCGCCCACGGCAGGGTTCGAGGCTTTCTCTGGCTCTTTCGCCGTCGTGAAACAGTATCCCGTCTCGGACCTGAAAAGTGAGGTTGAGCCCCTGATTGCGATTGGCAATGCTGTCCACGTAATACAACCCGTGAACGTTGTGCAGAAAGTGGCCTATTCCATAGTGGTGACAGAGCTCATCGAGTATCATCTCCCCATCGTGGCCGAAAGGCGGGTGTCCCAGGTCATGGCCCAGGGCGATCGCCTCGATAAGGTCCAGGTTCAGCTGCAGCAGGCGGCCGATAGTGCGGCTGATTTGCGAAACCTGAATGGTGTGGATGGCCCGGTTGGTGATGTGCTCATCGAACTGGGAAGCGAAATAGACCACCTGTGTTTTGCCTACGTAACGCCGGAAAGCGCCGCTGTAGAGGATACGGTCGCGGTCCCGGGCGAAATCGCCGCGGAAATCGGCATCTTCCAGGGGCCGGGCGCGCCGCGCCCGGCTGTGCGGCGTGGCAAACTGCGAAAGACGGCTGTCCTGCTCACGCAGCAGCTTGCGGCTTAGCTGTTGTAACTTGTTCTGGATTATCTGCACTCCGGTAATGAGAATGTGACAAAGCGGCAAAGTTTCCCCTCTCCCCCTCCACCTCTCCAGGCACAAAGAGGCAGGTACTGTTTTCATCCGGCTCCTGGATCCTGACTTTATTCTCTGTAACTTTATCCCTGTCTCTAAAATAAAATACGCTTTTTCGGGTTGTATCTCAAGAAAGAATTAGGCAAGTCGCGTTGTCTTTGCCATACCTGCCCTTTTATCTTGACACCTCCGGCAGCACTCTCTATTTATAGGCTCGTCACCAGCGGCGGAACTCTCTTGACAGCCCAAATGCCGGTTATCCGGTAACCTCCGCTAAAAGTAAAATTCAGGGACTCTTCATGGTAGATGCTCAAAGGAAAAAGGGATTGCTTCCATG
>CAZSTM010000156.1:0-8288 GCA_964609635.1 uncultured Gemmatimonadales bacterium | reverse complement strand
AACCCTGATCCTGCCATACTACCGGAAATACATCGAGCATATCAAGAATACCGACAGCACTCTGAAAATATTCCAGCACTGCTGCGGCTCGATTTTCAACCTGCTGGGCGAGATGATCGACATCGGGGTGGAGGTTATCAACCCGGTGCAGACCAGCGCGGCCAATATGAACCCGGCCGAGCTGAAAAAAACCTACGGCGGGCGGGTCTGTTTCTGGGGCGGCGGGGTGGAGAACCAGCGGGTCCTGCCGTTCGGCACGCCGGAAGAGGTGGCGGCCCAGGCCGCCGAGCGAGTGGAGATTTTCGCTCCCGGCGGCGGATTTGTCTTTAACACCATTCACAATATCCAGCAGAACACCCCTGCCGAGAACATAGTAGCGGCTTTCGACACCGCCTGGGAAACAGGCACTTATCGATAACCGGAAAGCACCGGGTTTCCCGGCAAAATATTTCAGAAACAGCAAGCCCCGGATGGCTGGGTAAAAATCCTCCCGGGGCTTGCTGGTTCCCCGCGCTTAATGTTTTTTCTTTTACATGGTGCCGGTGCTGCCAAATCCTCCCTCGCCGCGGGCGGACTCTTCCAGGTTCTCCACCCGCACCAGCTCGGCCGCGGCCACCGGCATCATCAGGAGCTGAGCGATCCTCATGCCACGCTCCACCGTAAACGGATTCTCCCCTAGGTTCTGCAGCACCACTTTCACCTCGCCCCGGTAGCCGGAGTCGATCACTCCCGCCAGGCAGTGGATTCCGTGTTTGGCGGCCAGGCCGCTGCGGTCACGCACCAGGCCCACAAAGCCGCCGGGTATGGCGAAGCGCAGGCCGGTGGGCACGGTGTAACGGCCTCGTGCCGGAACTATGCACTCAAGACTTGCCCTCAGGTCGAAGCCCGCATCGCCGGGATGAGCGTAGGACGGCGATTCTACACTCCCGGCATCCAGTTGAAAGGGGAGTTTAAGCTGCAGACTCAAGGTTATGCGCCCCGCAGAATGGTTTCCTCGAAATAATCCTTGCACAGGCTGTGGTACTGACGAAGCAGCTTCATCGAAGTGCGTTTTTCAGGCAGCCCATTGCCGTTCTCCATTCCCCGAACCGGCACGTAACCCTGAAGCACGTAGCGACGGGCGCCCTCGAGCTCGGCCCAGAGTGTGCGCATGTCCTGTTCCGTGTGCAGCCCCTCGACCACAGTGGTGCGGAACTCGTATTCTCCTTCCCAGCCCAGGACAAGCTCCTTGCTTTCGCTGATCTTCTCGACCTCAAGAGTGGGACAGCCGGTCAGCTTGGAATAGCGCTCCAGCGGGGCCTTGTAGTCCATGGCTATATAGTCGAGGACCGGCAGGAGTTCTTTCAGCACTTCCGGTAGGGTCCCATTGGTGTCGAGCTTTACCTTGAAACCCAGCTCTTTGAGCCAGAGGATCAGTTCTTTCAATTGCGGGTGCAGGGTGGGTTCCCCGCCGGTGATACACACCGCATCGATCCAGTTCTCACGGCTTTTGAGCAGTATTTTTCCCAGGCGTCTCCACTCGATGCTGCTATCTTTCGGTTCCATCAGGTCGTAGTTGTGGCAGAATGGGCAGCGCAGGTTGCAGCCCGAGATAAACAGCACCCGGCAGAGACGGCCCGGGAAATCGATAAAGCTCGCTTTTCGCAGCAAGGCATAAACCGGGCTCTGACAGGTATCTTTCTCGACTGAATCTTCTGTGGGGATTTTCATTAAACCTGGATTTTCTCTTCCTGAGGTTTCAGAGCCGCATCCAGCACCCGGCGGATCATCTTGGGTGTCAGGGTGCCGGTGGATGTGTAGTCGGTTTCAAGTCCCACAAAGGTATTCAGGTCTTCTCCGGTCGAGCCGGAGACTTTTTCCGGGCGGACAAGAGGTTTCAAGGTGGTGGTGCCGGACCGATCCTCTTTTTCGAATATCATAAAGCTTGGTATGCGCTGCGGGTTGAGCATTTCGCACTGGCAGAACCACACCAGGCCGTCCACCGTGCCCAGGTCATAGTAGACTATCTCGAAATCGGCGTAGGTTTTTTCCGCCAGGATTTTTTCCAGGCGGTTTTTCAGCACCTTGCACTTGTCGCATCCCTGCTTGCCGAAGACCATCACCTGAAACCGTTTCACTGGGCACCTCTCGCCATATCTTCGGCGGTAATTACTGCGGAAGAGAAAACATTATTGCCCTCAACCAAGTAGTTACCTTGATGACGGTCAACCAGCTCACCCTCGGCCTTGGATTTGTTCCAGTTCTCGATCTTGCTGAAGTAGCCCACCACGCGTGCCTCTCCGAAAACATCGTCGCTGTCGCAGGCCGGGCAGCGTTGTAAAAGGCCGCGGCTGATCTCGTTACAACTGCGGCAGAATGTAAACTCCGGACTGATTGTCAACTGGGCGCTCTGGGTTTTGTAGAAAGTATTGCGCACCAGCCGGTAGATGGTCTCGGCATCCGGACGTTCCTCGCCGATAAAGGCATGGGTGATCGCTCCCGATTCGATCAGCAGGTGGAATTTGGCCTGGGTGCGTATCCTTTCCGCCAGGGTAACCGGCGCCTCGGGGGCCAGGTGCACGGAGTTCGTGTAATAGACAGTATCCTCTTCTATCGAGCCCTTGACAATCGGGGCGGCCTCCTTTTTGAAATAGATCATATCGGTCTTGGCCAGCCGCCGGGCGGCGCTTTCGGCCGGGGTCTCCTCCAGGGTAACCTTGAGCTTGTGTTTCTCCGAAAGCTTCTTGGTCTTGAGCAACATCGAGGCTATGACTTTAAGCCCGAACTCCACGGTTTCGCTGTCCTGGTGGAGCTCTTTGCCGGTAATGAATTTCACCGCATCGTTGAGCCCGATGATGCCGATGATATATGTCGCCTCGTCAAGGTCGATATAAGGCCTCCCGTCATTGGAGGGCTTGCCGATCTGCCACAGCGGGCGACCCGGACCGGACATCATGCGGTCGATGCTTTCGCGTTTTTGCAGGTGGGCTTCCATGGCCAGGTCCATGGTTTCGAGGATCTCCTCGGTAAAGCTCTTCAGCGTGATTTTCCCGTTGCGAGCGACCCGGTAGGCGGCCTGGGGCAGGTTGATTGTCACATTCTGGAAACCGCAGAAACGCATGCTCTCCGGATGCATCAGCATGTAATTGTCGTTTATGGTGGTACGCAGCCGGCAGCAGGCGCTCAAAGTCACCTCATCCCGGTCGAAGATGAAATATGTCGAGCCGTTTTTGCTGGCCAGTTCGCAGGCGAGTCTGAGGATGGCATTTTCCTGGGGGTCGTTGAACGAGTCCTCGTTGACATGGAAGTCGCACTTGGGGAACTCGAACACTCTGCCGTTGCGGTCCCCCTCGCCGTAAACTTCCAGAAGCGCGGTGGCAAAATCGCGGGCGATCTGTTGGTAATGCCCGTAGCTTACCAGTTCCTCGCCCCGGAGTTTCAATTCCCGGGCCGGCGATTTATCGACCACGATAGTGCCCGTGTTCTTATCCAGCAGCTCGCGGTAAACCACCCGGGCAGCTCCTCCATTCTCTCCGGCTACCAGTTGCATCAACCGGTTGCCCTTTGAGTCGGTCTCCTGGAGCTTTTTCTCTTCCAGCTCGACTTTTGTACCGTCGCTCAAGAGCAGCAGGTAACGGCCGCCGGGACCGACTGCCGGCACATTTTTCAGGTAGCTCGGCACTCCGGCGTGGATGTTGAAATCGAGGAACAGGGTCTGGCCGCCCCGGCTGAAAGCATTCTGCGAACCGTTGAAAATGATTTCCTGGGCGATCTGTTTCAACTCCCGCCAGCTCTTGTTCTCGAGCAGAGGAGCGTAAAACACGTTGATATAGCCGATTCCCAGTGCTCCGGCGTAGTTGGCCTGCATCGAGGCCAGGAAGGTATTCAGGTGTCCGGTCAGCACCGAGGCGCTGCGGGCGGGTTTGCTTTCGGTATTCAGGTTTTCCAGACCGGTCAGGCCGTATTTCTTGATATACTCGAGGCTGTGGCTGCTGCAGTAAACCCGGTGCGGGTAACCCAGGTCGTGGATGTGGACTGCCCCGGTGTCATGGGCGCGCTTGACATCCGCCGAGTAAACCTTATCCAGAGCCCACTGTTTCAGCACCAGTTCCGCAATCGAGAGGTTGACAGCCTCGGGGTTGTTGTTAACTATGTTGCTGTTTTCAGAGCTTTTAAGAGATATCAGGGTCTCCACGAAGTCCATGGGCACGGCGTAGATATTAAGGTCCTGGAGATGTTCCATGCACCCGCGCTCGTAGAGCTCATTGTTGACCAACTCCCGGATCAGCGCCGTGTTTACCGTGGAGAACTCACCGTCGATGATCCGGTTTTCCACGGCCTTGGCCACCGAGTTGGCAAGCTCGCTGGGAAGCCCGATCTCTTTGATCAACTGGCGGGTTATCTTGTGGCGGTCCCAGGGATGGGTCACCGTATCGGTGATAGATTCCACCAGAAGCAGGCTGGTGTCGGTGGGATCGTGAACTCCGCTCGAGCCGGCGCGGACTTTGATCCGCCTGCGGGCCAGTTCGCGCATCTTACGGTAACGTTTGTAGATGGCCACCACGGAGGAAAGTCCCTCCTCGGCCAGCACTATCTCCACCAGATCCTGCACATCCTCGATTTCCGGAATACGCTGGCCCTTCTCATCCGGGAAGACATAGTATTCGCTGGTCGGATCATCCAGATAGCCGACCACCTTTTGTGTAACCTCCCGAATCCTCCCGGTGTCGACCTGGGTTCCGTCTTTACGGGAGACCGCCTTGGAAGCGTTCAAAATCGCCCTGGTGATCTTCTCCGGCTGGAAAGGCACTGTAACGCCGTTTCTCTTCTTGAAATGAGAAAAGGGAACTTGTGTTGACATGGGGTCTCCAGTATCTTTAATTCTTTTTTAAAAGTAAGTTATATCTTATGACCTGTTCAGCGGGTGAAAAACCGGTATCTTTTTATCTAAGCTGTTTTGTTTGGTTAACCGGCTTGCACCGAATCCGGGAAATATCATGACAAGCTCTAGGTTCATCGGACCGGCCACCCGCTAGAACTCTGTCCAAAAAGTCTTATTTGTCTTAAGCGGCCGGCTGCAAAAAATGACTTCAAGCAAAAAACATTTTAAGGCTATGAGTTTATTCGGCTCATGTCAAGAAAAAAAACACAATATCTGGTAGCTAATTTTAGCCAAGATACAACTTGTAGTGTGTTGTACAACTTGTTAAATTTGAAATACTTATGATTTTTTTCTTTCGGGACGACGAAAATTTTGATCGGCCGGGACAAAAAAAAGAGAACTTTTTTAAAAAAAACTTACAAAAAAGAGGTGTTTCCCTGACCCCGGAATCGGGTTCGGACCTCTGAAAATAGATTTTGAAACCACGGATGGAAAAATTGCTTAACCGATCTTGCTTTTTTAACCTTGAGCGGTTTATCCTTTTGCCGGGCACATCTAAACTCTCATTCTTTTCATCGCTGGAGTAAAATGACTGAAGCTCCTTCGGGCTTGGCTATCCGGCCGGGTATAAGGTTGGCGGCGACAGCCTTTTTTCTTTTCGGCGCCACTTTCTCGTACGGTCAAAGAAATATACCTTATTTTGCAGAGCTCGACAGCGCGGGCAATTCGATGATGAGAATGCATCTGGATGAGGCCGAGGCGCTGGCGAATAACTTTATCGCCCGGCACCCGGAGAATCCATCCGGTTACATGTTCCGCGCGGTCGTCTTGGGCTGGCGGTTTTTTTTCACGCCTGAAGAGAGCGATACCCGGCAACTGCAGAAAGAGCTTAAACAGGCTGGAAAGGACTGCCGCAGGTTTGCCCAAAAATACCGTAAGCAGGACAAGACCCGTCTCGAGGGAACGACTTGCCTGGGAATGAGCTACGGGCTGGAAGCGCTGTTGGCCATGCTGGACGGACGTTACCTGGTGATGGCTCCCCTGGCCCTTAAAGCCTGGGATTTCCTGCAGGAGGCTGCCTCGATCGAGCCCGGGTACTACGATATCTATTTCGGACTTGGTCTTTACCGCTATTTCACCGCCGTGCTGCCCACGGTGGTCAGGATGCTGGCCGTGGTTTACGGTTTCGAGGGGGACCGCGAACAGGGGCTGGCCGATCTTCGCCTGGCCATGGACCGTGGACTTTATACCGGCGACGGCGCTAAAGTGATGCTTATGAATATGTATTCCTATCTGGAAGCACCGGACAGCTCGATCCTTTCTCTGGCAACAGATCTTCGCCGGCGCTTTCCGGACAACCCGCTGATCCACTGGCGCTACGGTGATATCCTGCTGCGTCTCAAACATTACGGCCAGGCTGCGGAAACCTTCCGTGAGGTCGCCCGAGGCATCGAAAACGACCGGCCGTACTACCGCAACCGGATGTTTACCCGCTATTCTTTCGATTTCCGCCTGGCGCTGTGCAATCAGCGTCTGGGAAGAAGCCGGGAGGCCCTTAAATATTTTGAATCCGTGCTGGCCGCCGACAAGGTCAAACCGGAGTGGGTGGTTCCTTTGAGCCATCTTCATGCGGCGGAGCTAAAGCTTGCCGCCGGGGAAACCGGTGCGGCGCGAGAACATCTGAAAAAGACCTTGAAACTCGATGACACCAGAGGGAGTCACCGGCGGGCCAAAGCCCTGCTCAAACATATGGAAAAATAATATTTCTGCAAAATAAAGCTGTGTAAATCCCGCCGTTTGTTATATGTTAGAATCCAACGTCATTAAAAACTCCGAACATCAGGATTGAGCTTTCAGGAGAAGCAAACATGCGAAGCAGAATATTCAAGTATCTCCTGGTACTTGCAGCCGCTGTCGCACTAATCGCCATCATGGTCCTGCTGCTGCTGAGGATTTTCTTTCCACCCGAGCAGTTGCGCCGGCTGGCTGAATCCAGACTCAGCAGTCTTACCGGCCGTGATTGCCAAGTGGGCTCGGCGGGGTTTTCTCTCTTGCCCGCTCTGGCTATAGAGTTTAACGACCTGTCTATCGCTGAGGAGCCCGGATACGCCAACCCCCATTTCTGCAGCGTCAAGACTTTATACTTCGCACTCAAATGGCTGCCTCTGCTTTCCGGTCGGATCGAGATAAACCGGCTGACATTAAAGCAACCGGTGGTTTACCTGGTCACCGACCGGGCGGGCCTTTTAAACACAACCACTCTGTTTCCTGCGGACACATCCGGGATCAGGGCCGATACGGCCAAGGCGATTGCTAAAGGCACAGAACCCGCGTTCTCGCTGCGTTTCAATTCAATCGCCGTTGTCGACGGGACTGTCCACTATATCCAGGAAAAAGAAGCCCGAAGACTTACGGTTACCCGGGTCGATCTCCAGGCGTCGTTGAAAAGCGACCCGGGAGACAACCTGCTGAGCCTGGAGGTGGATGTCGGTATCGGCAGGGTCGAGTCCGAGCCTGAGGGTTTTCTGGCCGCTCTGTGCCGAGAGCAACGACTCGGACTTTACTGTAAAGGGAAGTGGAACCCGGACA
Source organism: uncultured Gemmatimonadales bacterium (assembly GCA_964609635.1). GTDB lineage: Bacteria > Gemmatimonadota > Glassbacteria > GWA2-58-10 > GWA2-58-10 > JAFGTO01. Next base: position 838 of record CAZSTM010000156.1, on the reverse strand, counting down.
CTCGGCAGATGGATTTCGAGGCTGTCAGGGCAGAGTTCGCCGGCCTGGAAATCGAAGGCGAGGGACGGTTCCGGCAGGCCGAGGACTATCCATACCGGGCCGGGCTGAAAATATCGCTGGGCCTCGACCGGCTGCCTGTTCCGGAGGGTTTGAGCCTCGAGGGCAGTATCCGGGCAGAGCTGGCGCTCGAGGGCTCGCTGGCCGATCTCGAAAAGTTCTCCGCTGCGGGAACCCTGACCGGGCGGGAGGTTTCACTGGCAAGCGAGGAGCTGCCCGGGCGGGTAAAAATCCCCGAGCTGAGAGTCGATCTCAAGGGTCGCGATCTCGAGCTGCAGGAGTCCAGGCTGACTGCCGGAAGCTCGGAGGTTATGATCGCGGGCTCGGTGCACGACTTCCCCGCCTTACTGGGCTTCGGCAAAGACCCAAAACGGCGAGGCGGCTCCTGGCAGGCAAGAGTAACCGGGCCTCGCCTGGCCCTGGCTGATTTCATACCGGAGGAAAACCGGCGCGGCCCGGAGGCCGCGCCGGAACCACCCCCGACAGACCGGCCAGATTATCCTCCCGGCAGGGGCCGGATCGAGCTGGACCGGCTGAAGGTATCCGACAAGCTGACCCTGGAGTGGGTGAAACTGGTCTTCTCAGTTAAAGACAACCTGCTTGCCATCGACCCGCTGACAGCCGGAGTATATTCCGGGAACCTCGCAGCTAGAGGACAGGTCCGTTTCCCTCGCACAGGACCGCTCCGGTCGGCTTTCGATGTCGAGATCAGCCGGGCTGAAGCCAGACAGCTGCTTAAACCGTATTCTTCTTTCGGCAGCTACCTGCACGGAAAGATCAG
>CAZSTM010000155.1:0-8323 GCA_964609635.1 uncultured Gemmatimonadales bacterium | reverse complement strand
GGACTGGAAGGTTTGAATTTATTTAAGAAAATTCCCCTGTAGGGGCAGGTTTAAAACCTGCCCTAGGGCGGGTCTGAGACCCGCCCCTACATCGGATGCCTGCGCAACCGAAGCGGAGCGAACCGGAGCCATACAAAGCATGGCGGAGATCCGTGCGCAGCACGACACATCCGCGCTTAAGCGCGACACCAGGCGGGGTGTGTAACTTGCGGGCCTTTCAAAGTTTTATTAGTTGTGGCAGCGAGCGGCCATCGGAGTTTATGAATAATTCGGGCTAAGCGTCTGAGCGAAGAATTCAAGGAACGCAACGCCCAGGTTCCCCGGCGGAGCATCGCAGGTCTTCGGGATGTGCTTATCCACGATTACCTGGGAGTCGACCTCAACGCTGTCTGGCAGGTGATCGAGAACGACCTGCCGGGTTTGAAAAAAATAGTTCAGGACAACCTTGAATAACCTTTGTACAACCACAGGGAAGCTTGCCTCTTATCCACGACATCCATGCTACATCCGTATTATCCGTGATCCAGAAATCCCTACCGCCTCACCATCCGGAAGCCTATTTCAATGTCCCTGCAGTTCTCGCATCTAAAGCTTCGAAAGGCTGAACGGCAGTTGTAAGAAGCGCCATCTCTATAGCTACCGTCTCGATAAACACGGTTGGAGCCGGAATCAGGCCCTTGTGGATCGTTCACATTCTCACTGCCGTAACTTCCATACCAATCATTACACCACTCCTGGACGTTGCCGTGCATGTCGTATAAGCCAAAGTCATTCGCTTCTTTACTGCCTACTCCATGTGTTGTTGAACTACTTAATGATTCATTTCCAAATTAAAAAAAACATCGCGTGTCAGTTAAATATCTTCCAGGCCAGCTTAGAGCAGCAGAAGATTTCTAAAGTATCCTCAACCCTTGAGCCATAGAGAAAAGCATTGATTATCTTTTAGTTTTCTCCTATATTTTTTGAACTTATAAAACCCGCCTTGAATCCGGCGCTCTCGCTTTAAACCGTTACCCCGGCAACTGCAATACATGGCTAAGACAAAGAAACAGAGCAAACGGGCGGTTCTGGTGACCGAGGATGGCCGCACCTTCCAAGGTACCTCGTTCGGAGCCCCGGGAGAGACCCTGGGCGAGGTGGTCTTCAACACCGGCATCACCGGTTACCAGGAAATTCTCGGCGACCCCTCCTACGACAGCCAGATCGTGACCATGACAAACCCGCATATCGGCAACACGGGGGTCAATCCATCCGACATCGAAAGCTCGAGAATCCGGGTGGCCGGCTTTGTAGTGCGCGAATGTGCCTTACGGCACTCGAACTGGCGTACCACCCGGAGCCTGGACGATTACTTGAAAGAATATGGGATTGTCGGGATCGAGGGGATCGACACCCGCGCGCTTACCCTTCACATTCGCGAGAAAGGGGCGATGAAGGGTATAATTTCCACGGTTGATTTCAACTACGAATTCCTGATGAATAAACTGTTCAAGTATCCGGGGCTTGTCGGCAAAGACCTGGTAAAAAATGTCACCATCGATAAGAGTTATATTTTCAGGCCCGGCACCGAGCCCGAGTCCGCGGCCGACTACTACACCTATACTCCGGATAGACCGGAAGAGCCTGCCGATTTAAGTCAGGAATCCTCTTCGAGCAAGTATTACATTGTGGCTATAGACTGCGGGATCAAGTACAACATCCTGCGTATTTTTTCCTATTTCAACTGTACGATGATCGTGGTTCCCGCCACTTACAGTTACGCCGAGATCCTGAGCCTCAACCCGGACGGAGTGTTTCTCTCCAATGGTCCCGGCGACCCGAAGGGAGTGCCCTATGTGGTTCAAACGGTGAAGGAGATTCTCGAACAACAGCCGGACCTGCCGATTTTCGGCATCTGCCTGGGTTCCCAGATCCAGGCCCTGGCTTTCGGCGGGAGGACCTATAAGCTCAAGTTCGGTCATCGCGGGGTCAACCATCCGGTAATGCACCTTGAGACCGGAAAAATCGAAATCACCACCCAGAACCATGGTTTCGCGGTCGCCGGCGCTCAGGACGAGAAAGAAGCCTGGCATATCGAGGGCTGTGAAGACTTGGAGGTGACCCACCTCAACCTGAACGATCAGACAATCGAGGGATTCAGGCACAAAAGCCGTCCGGTTTTCTCGGTGCAGTACCATCCGGAGTCAAGTCCGGGCCCGCACGACAGCTGGTATCTGTTCCGAAAATTTCTAAAGCTGATCGATCAAAGTAAGGCCGTGGTGGTCGAAAAAGTAAGCTGACCCACTCGCGCCGAGGTATCTGTCAACCTATGAGGAGCAGTCATACAATGACCACCAACAGAAAATGGCTGATAGGCGTGCTGATTGCTGTCCTGATTTTAGCCGCAGGATTGTTTTTCATCGTCGTGTCCGCCGCCGTATTGTTCAAGGGGGAGGGTATAGAATTCGCTTCGTTTACCGACCGGGTGGGTATTCTGGAGCTCAAGGGGGTGATCGAGGAATCGGAGACTTTCAACCGTCAGCTTAAGAGCTTTCGCGAAGACAAGAGCATCCGGGCCGTGGTGGTGCGCATCGAAAGTCCGGGAGGGGGTGTGGCTCCCAGCCAGGAGATTTACGAGCAGCTGAGCCGCCTTCGTGATGAAACCGACAAACCCGTTGTGGTTTCCATGGGATCGATCGCGGCCTCCGGAGGCTACTATGTGGCCTGCGCGGCGGACTCGATCCTGGCAGTCCCCGGCGCCCTGACCGGCTCGATCGGGGTGATGCTGGAATTTCCCAACCTGCAGGAGGTTCTGCGCAAGGTAGGGATCAGTTTCGAGGTGGTAAAAAGCGGCGCTCACAAGGACATCGCCTCGCCGTGGCGCACGATGACCGACCAGGAGCGGCGAGTTCTTCAGGATATGGTGGACGATGTCTTCAACCAGTTTGTCGAGGTGGTCAGCCGGGAACGCGGCCTTCCGGTCGACAGTGTCCTGTCCCTGGCCGATGGAAGAGTCTTCACCGGCCGTCAGGCCAAAGCACTGGGCCTGGTCGACAGCACCGGTGTATTCCAGGACGCCCTGGACATGGCCGGACGCATGTGCGGCCTGGGCGACAACCCCAAGACAGTCACCGCTCGGAAGCGGAAAACCAAATGGTATGAGCGGTTGACAGAAACCGTAACCAACCTCGGCGAGCCCTCCACGGTATTAGGGTCGCCGCGGCTGATGTACATCTTCCGCTGAATGCGTACAGGAGCAGAGGGAAAAGACAAAGACAGTGGTTAGTGGCCAGTTGTTAGTGGCTGGTTTCTAACAAGTTAGGAATAATAAAACCACAATTTCCAGCAAAGAGCAACCAGCAACTAACCACCAGCAACCAGCAACTTCAAGAGGAGGAGCCTCTCATGTCTATTATCAGCGATCTAACAGCCCGGGAAATACTCGATTCTCGCGGCAACCCCACAGTGGAAGTCGAGGTGGTTCTGGACGATGATTCTTTCGGCCGGGCGATCGTGCCCAGCGGGGCTTCCACCGGAGAGTTCGAGGCGGTGGAGCTTCGCGACGGGGACCAGGAACGCTACCTGGGTAAAGGAGTGCGCCGTGCCGTGGAAAATGTCAACGAGCAGATAGCACCCCAGGTGATCGGCCTCGACGCTACTTACCAGGCCGGCCTCGACCGGAAATTGATCGAGCTCGACGGCACCGAGAACAAAGGCAAACTGGGTGCCAACGCCATCCTGGGTGTCTCGCTGGCCGTGGCCAAAGCCGCCGCCGAATACAGCGGGCTTCCTCTGTATCAGTATATCGGCGGAGTGAACGCCAAGGTTCTGCCGGTGCCGATGATGAACATCCTGAACGGGGGCTCGCACGCCGCCAACAATGTGGACCTGCAGGAGTTTATGGTCATGCCCACCGGGGCCGGCAGTTTTTCCGAAGCCCTGAGGATGGGAGCCGAAATCTTCCACTCGCTGAAAAAGGTGCTCGGCAAAAAAGGCTACAGCACGGGTGTCGGTGATGAGGGTGGGTTCGCCCCGGATTTGAAAAGCAATGAGGAAGCAGTGGAAGTAATCCTGGAAGCCATAGAGAAAGCGGGATATAAGGCCGGCGACCAGATAAACCTGGCGCTCGATCCCGCCAGCAGCGAGTTCTACGAAAACGGCAAATACGTTTTCAAGAAATCGGACGGTTCGGTCAAATCCAGTGAGGACATGATCAAATTCTATTCCGATTGGGTCGAGAAGTACCCGATAATATCCCTCGAGGACGGCCTGGCCGAGGAAGACTGGGAAGGCTGGAAAATGCTCAACGCGGAGCTGGGGAAAAAGATCCAGGTGGTGGGCGATGACCTGTTTGTAACCAACACTAAAAGGCTGGCCCGGGGTATCAGGGAAGCCTCCTGCAACTCAATCCTGATCAAGCTGAACCAGATCGGCACCTTGACCGAAACCCTGGAGGCCATCCAGATGGCCAAGCAGGCGGGATTCACCTGTGTGATCAGCCACCGCAGCGGCGAGACTGAGGATACCACAATTGCGGACCTGGCCGTGGCCGTAAACGCGGGCCAGATCAAAACCGGCTCTGCCAGCCGCACGGACCGTATCTGCAAATACAACCAACTGCTGCGCATCGAAGAAGATCTCGGCGATTCGGCCGTGTTCTGGGGGAAATCGGCGTTTTACAACATTTCCACCGGCAAATAAGCTTTAAGGCCGACTCTTAAGAACTCGTTTTCGATCGGGTGAGGCCGACATGCCGGAAAAGCCTTGGAAAACCCGCATCGCGCTGGTCATGCTCTTTGCACTTGGAGTAACACTGGTGCTGGTTTTATTCTGGGGAGACTATAATGCGGTAACTCTCTGGCGACTCTCCCAGCAGAAAAAGGAACTTTCTCGTAAAATCGAGGAGCTCAAAGTCGAGAATCAGATGCTCTCCGATCAAATAGAGAGTCTAAAAAGCAATCCCGAAGTGATCGAAAAGGTGGCTCGCGAGAAACTCGGCATGGCTGGAAAGGATGAGACTATTTACCGAATTCTCCCTGAGAAAGTGGATAGTTTGTCGGATTCGTTATGAATCGATAGTTAATTGCATCCTGAAAGCCGGTTGAATTTTAATTACTCCCTTTGACGTAGGATAAAAATATAACTAGATGATATCTTAAATGCTCGTCAAGTCAACCTCGCTGAAGAAGACGGTTGCGGCGAAACTAATTTTTCAAGATGCCTATAAATTATGAATTAATTTTGCATTTGATATAAAAGTTGAAAAAAACTTGACAAATACTCTATTTTCTGATATTTTATATATGAATTAGCGCGGGGTGGAGCAGTCAGGTAGCTCGTTGGGCTCATAACCCAAAGGTCGAAGGTTCGAATCCTTCCCCCGCTACCAAGATTGCCTAAAGGGATTTACCGTAGAATGGTAGATCCCTTTTTTTTTCTCGGGAACCTTACCGTGAATATAAATAGCAGTAAAGTAGGCGATTCGTGGCATTCGCTGTCCGATTTCGACCAACTAGCATGGTATAAATTTATTGCATAATCGTTGTATGATCTGATACAAGGATTTTAAAATTCTTACTTAATTAAGCTTTTTAGGGGTTTTATTTCCTAAAGATTTCTATCAATCTGGCGAAAAATACTATGTGGCACGATTTTTGAGAAAGATTTTCATAATTCGCTCTTTTTCTTATCTCAAGCCGAGTTAGCAGGTAATATGGGAAAATCCAGAATAAAAACCAGGACAACTTATTTTATAGCGACCCCGAATGGGAAGCTGCACCAGCTTAACATGTCCTTAATGGTTATAATTGCGCTGGTCCTGATCTGGGCGGCCGGCTTTTTTGCCCAACAGTCATATACCCTGAACCAGCGTTTGATTGCCGAGGAACAGGATTACTGCAGCCGATTTACCGCGCTTAATATCAACAGGGAACAAATGGAGCGGGACTTGAAAGTCTGCGAGCAGAAAAAAACAGAAATCGGCAATCTCCTCTATTTCAGTACGGATTCAAGGAAGACTACGGATGAAAAATAAGATGAATTTGATGATTTTTTACGCCGATGGTCGTTCACGGAATATACCTTTTGATGCATCAAGAACATTGAAGATATTCCTGGTGGCAGTTATGGCTCTATTCTTTTCAGGCACCGGGGTAACTCTTTACAACTATTACCGGCTGAGCAGTCTGAAAAGGGCTTATCAACAGACATTACATGAGATGTCTATGGAGAAGCCCGCACTGGGGCAGCGGATAAAAAAACTCAAGAATTTCGAGGAAAAAATATCATTTTTCTTAAGCGGGGCGATCGCCGACTACGGTCAGGTAAATGCTGCGGCCATGGGACAACCCAGCGATATCGGAATGGGGAGTGTCGAGAGCGAGCCGTTGGAGGATGAAGTAGTCTCGCAGGATGTTCTTGAAACATCGCAAATAACAAGCTTTTCGCTGCCCACGGACGAAGGCGAAGATACGGGAATGGATGTCGTCCAGTTGAAAGAGCGTCTCGAGGAACTGGCGATTTTAGCGGTTAAGAAAAAGACACGCCTGGATTACACTCCTTCGGTTCGGCCGGTACAAGGTTATATCAGCAGCACTTTCGGCTGGCGCCGCTCGCCGTTTACCGGCAGAAGACATTATCATCGCGGCATCGACATAGTAAACCGAATCGGTACCCCGGTCAAGGCCACCGCTTCCGGCCAGGTGATCTTTGTCGGCAAGGAAGATTTCTGGGGAAATTCCATATTTATCAAGCACATCAATGGAATGATCTCCAAGTTCGGTCACCTGAGCTCATATGAAGTTTCGGTGGGCGATTCGATCCACCGGGGTGATATTATCGGCTATGTTGGCATGAGCGGACGTTCAACCGGCCCCCACCTTCACTACCAGATCGAGATAGCCGAGCAAGCAGTGGACCCGATGCAGTTTATCATAGAAGACTACGAATAAACCGCACACTCAGGGTTTTGCTGAACCGGTCAACCTTATAAAAATCAAGCCTGCGGGAAGAGATCGACGGCTGCCGATCCCTCGATTTTCCCGCAGGCTTTTTTCATGATCGCAAACCGGTGTTTTGCTTGCTCGATTCCCCGTTCCGGATCCACAATCAGCCATCCGCCGCTACGGTTAGGACCGAGCGCCGAACGGCCCGGTTCAAAGGCCGAATACCCTCCTCAAGTCGTTGGCTGTCGCGAAAATCATCAGCGCCACCACTATCAGCAGTCCCACCTGGATCATGCGCATACGCTGCTGCGGCGAAAGCGGCCTGCCGAAGCGGATGAACTCGATAAAAAGGAACAGCAGGTGGCCTCCGTCGAGCACCGGGATCGGCAGCAGGTTGAGCAGCGCAAGGTTCAGGCTGAGGAAAGCCATGAAAGCGAGCAACTCGCCGGAGCGCGCCTTCTCTCCGGCAAGCTGGCCGATCATCACCGGCCCGCCCAGCGCATCACGTACCTCGCTAAAGGGAATGTCTCTGGTAAGCACCCCGATAAAAAAACTTGACAGGCTTCTGACGATGAAAACCGTGGTATAGATAGTGTTTCTGGTGCCGGTGAGCAAGGATTCGATGAGTGAAAGGTCTACCCGGGTCAGCCGGGGGCCGATGCCGATCAGTCCGACTATCTTGAATGTATGATCCGCTTGAGGGATCCGGCCCTTTTCCGGAGTGACTTTCAACCTGAGATCCTCCCCGCCCCGATCCAGCAAAACCGAAAGGGTATCTTCCGGACTTTGGTGGATAATCTGGGTCACCTGCCGCCAACTTGCGATGGCCCGGCCATCGATCTCCAGGAAAAGGTCGCCGACCTTGATACCGGCCTGGTCCGCCGGTTTGCCCGGGATTATACTACCGATCCGCGGCTCAGCCCGTGGATTCAAACCATAGGCCAGGCGCAGACGGGATGAATCATCGGGCGTGGGGAAGGAAACCGTGTAACGCTCCCCGCTGCTGACTTCCAGCAGTCGGAACTCAACCTCGGCAGCTGTCGAATTCAGGCAGCTTTCCAGGACATCATCCCAGTGGCCCGGTTCTCTGTCCTGGATAGCCAGTATCCGAGAGCCCGGCTTGATTCGCTCCATTCCCGGCAGAGCCAATTCCTGGTTGACCGAATCCACCGTGGTGGTGTCCCAGGTCTCCGCACCCTGGAAATAGAGAATGCCTATGTAGAGCACGACGGCCAGAAGAAAATTCATCAAACATCCTGCAGAAATTACCAAAAAGCGTGCCGCAATGCTTTTTTTGTCGAAATGGCGCTCGGGGTCGGTAGGTTCTTTCTGCTCCGGCTGCGGCCCCTCCAAACCTTCCGCCGGGTCATCACCCGCCATCTTGACATAGCCGCCGAAAG
>CAZSTM010000154.1:1169-8342 GCA_964609635.1 uncultured Gemmatimonadales bacterium | reverse complement strand
ATCACCTGCCGATCTACCACTGCCTGTGCCTGATGCTGGAAGATGCCTTTTTCGGCTGAGGAAACGTGTCTTTTAGCAACATACTGTAGGGGCGGTTCGCGAACCGCCCCTGCTTTCAATAAGGTTTTTAGCTACAGCAGATCGCTCAACCGCCGGATGTTCTCCATTTTTTTAAGTCCCAGGTTCCCGGACAGTCCCAGTTTTTGCCCCATCTCCTCGTACCAGGCGCTGTCGAAACCTTCCGCTGTATTGAGCAGGGTGACCGGGTTTTGCATGAGCAGCAGCGCGGCGGTGCGGAAATCTCCCACCCGCTTGATACTTCCCACGGGTAAGACTTTCAGAAGGTCGCCGTCAAAGCCGGGGTCGCACCGGTCCAGGTCCGCCAGCACCCGGTCTGCGCGGCCGAAAACCGAGGCCGCAAAAGCGGTGAGCAGACCGCAGCGCGACAACCCCGCCGCTGTCAGGCGTTCCCCGGGCCGGCTCTGTTTCAGCCAGGTCAGAGCGGTGAGGATGTCCTGGATACCGTTGAGCCGGTTGTCCCGGTTGTAGGCCCAGGGCAAGTCGTAGGAGTCCCAGACCCGCTGCGGAATGCGCAGCCGCCCGGAAGCATACCCACTGACCCGATAGACCCGGTATCCCTTGCTTAACAGGGGCTCGATCCAGGGCTGAACGGTTTGGCTGCCGGGAATTTTCAGGCCGCCCAGTTCCTCGGGGTAAACCAGCAGCAGGGTCCCTTCGGATACCTTTTCAGGCGCGAGCGATTCCAGTTCGATGCGGTCCCCGTAACCTGATCGGCCGAGGACAATCGCGGTATGAGTGATGCCGCCCGTCGTGGTTTCTTTTTCCACGCGGGAGACCAGCTCCTCGGGTCGGGGGAGATTAAGCTGCAGAACCAGAGCCAGTTTGTGGCGGAAGGTTGCGGCAAAGCTTTCCAGCTCGGAGGCAGAGCCGGGGAGCATCCCGGCAAGGGTTTTTTCCGAGGCCTCCTGCCAGTTGTTGATCACCCGGCGGCCGGATATGGCGGCCTCGGGTAGAATTTTATCCGGGAAGACCCGCAGGTCGCCCAAGGTTTTTATCTCGGTCGGGACCGCCACCGGATCGGTGATCGGCGGGAATTGGCTTTTCAGGTGACGGCAGAACCACGGGTAGACGGCGGCCCGGGTGTCGGCATTGTAGTTGTGGCCGGCGTTGATATGGACATTTTTAACCATATCCTCGGCGCGGTAGAAGGCATAGTATTTCTTGAATATCGGCAGTTCCCGTTCGGGAAAGCTGTTGGTCCAGGGGTCCTCGGTGGCGGACATCAGCATCAGGGGCCGGGGCGCGAATGCGGCGCTCAGCTCAACGGTGGACATGTCCACCCAGAGCCCAGGCATATTTTCACACCCGCAGCCGGGATGTTTTTTTGAGCCGATAATGTTGACCGGAGCCGCCACCTTGATGCGCTTATCGGCGTTCATCAGCATCAGGGTCTGCGAGGCTCCGCCCGAGCACCCGGTGGCACCGATCCTGGTGGTGTCCACCTGTTCCAGGCTGCAGAGAAAATCCACCCCGCGTATACAGTTCCACAGCTGCAGCCCGCCGAGGTTGAAACCGTAGAGCCGGGCAACGGGGAAATCGAAGTTGGCGCGGTAGTAGCGCGGTTCATAAGGCTGGGGAACATCCGCTTTAAGCTGGGCCCGGCTTTTGTTTTCATCATGGGGCAGTTGGAAGCAGTCGTTGTACCCCACCATGTCAATGCTGAAAACCACGAACCCCATGCGGGCGAAATCGATACAGCGTCCAGGTATAGACCCGTCATTCCCGTTGGTCAAGCGGCCGTATTTCCAGTGACCGTGGGGGCAGATAATCGCAGGATAAGGAGCTTTTCCTTTTGCGGGCAGGTACAGGTTGCCGGTGGCCAGATACCCGGGCAGGCTTTCGAAATACACCTTGGCTACCTTGAAACCCTCCCCGGCGCGCTCATCGAATATTTTAGCGTTTAGCGGGTTACCCTCCGGCGGGGGCCATAGCCCGGCGCTCAACAGCAGTTTCTCGCGCAGAACCTTTCTTCTGGCCTCCCACTGTTCGAGGGTTTTCATCTCCGGCAGCCGGAGCACAAAGTGATCCGCGTCGATCAGCAGCTGGTGCCGGATGTCATTTTCCGCCGGCCCGGTATTAATCAGCATCTGTTGCGGAGTGTTCCGTTGCGGAAGCTCGGCTGCCGATAGACTCTGCCGCCGCCAAAGACAAAGCAGCCCGGGGATCAGAACCAGGCAGAGAATCAGCGGTCTGATTGCCACAGCACCTGCGATCTTTTTCATTTACATGCCCTCCATGCGTTGACAGTCTTAACGCCTTTCGCGGCGTTTCAAATGTGATGGAATCAAGGTTCGCTTCCGGAAGAAAAAATACCGAGGTACCTGAAAGAATAACTATTTTCCGCCCGTATGTCAAAATCCAAATCCTCGGCGGTGAACTCCTTCGGATCCAAGATGGGCTACCCCAGGTTACTTGCACTTGAATCTCCAAGCAGCTCGGTAACCTTTTGACTAAGAATATTTTGATTTAATCACTGGATCTTTGGGTGTGCCCTGACAGCTGTTTATCCGCTTCCATCCCATAATTGAGACACTTGACATACTTTACTGCCTCATTACATTCTTAAAGGCAAATCCCGGACAATAGTGGATTTTGGTATTTTTTACTCAAGAGGAAAAAAAGGAGTGAGATGGAAATTGAACTGACTTTTGGAATAGCGATAGTCCTGATAGCTTTTATAGCAGAATATTCTGATTCTACTCTAGGAATGGGATACGGAACTATACTGACACCTGTTTTGCTTTTGCTCGGTTTCGATCCCTTGCAGATTGTTCCTGCTGTTTTGTTCTCTGAATTGGTCACCGGCTTGTTAGCGGGATTTACTCATCATTCAATGGGAAATGTTGATTTCAGACCTAAGTCGACCAACCTGCGGTATATTATAAAAAGATTGAAGGAGCTCGGATACGTCGAGGGTTTTAAAAGAGGTATTCCGTTACATCTTAAAGTTGTTTTGCTACTAGCTGGTTTTAGCATAATAGGAACATTAGCAGCAGTATTGGTTGCCATAAATTTACCAAAGTATTATCTCAAATTATATATTGGAATACTCATATTAGCTATTGGAGTAGTAATCCTTAAGACCATAAATAGTAAATTTGGATTTTCCTGGAAAAAAATGACTTTATTAGGTCTTATCGCCTCCTTTAATAAAGGTATGAGTGGCGGAGGGTATGGTCCCGTGGTAACAGGGGGTCAGTTATTAACCGGCGTAGATGAGAAAAATGCCATAGGAATTACCTCTTTGGCGGAGGGTTTAACTTGTTTTTCCGGTGTGATTGCATACATCCTGACCGGTAATAAACTGGTTTGGGGTTTAGCACTTTATTTAACAATAGGGGCAATTCTTTCAGTGCCCCTGGGTGCTTATACGGTTCGAAAAATGGAAACCAGGAAATTAAGAATCGTGATTGGTATAGCGACCACAATTTTAGGGTTATTTACTGTAATAAAAGTCATTTTATAATTTTGCCATTCAATAAAAGATCTGGAGAATTTTTCTCGCGCAGGCTGCCGTATACGACTTTAGTAGTTGATCGGAATTCTAACGGGGAGGTTCGAAATGACCCGGGATTCGAAGGGTAAACAATTGAAGCGGCGTGAATTCATCTCCATCGCGGCAGGCGGGCTGGCAGGCGCGGCGACTTTATCGGTGACGGCGTCCTCAACGGCCAGGGTGCCAGGGGCGAATGAGCGGATAACCATCGGCATAATCGGCTGCGGCAACCGGTCGGACTCGTTTATCGAGCCGATGGCCGGATTCATGAAAGAGGAGAATTTCGAGTTTACGGCTCTGTGTGACGTATGGAGGGTCAACCTGGAGAAAACCGCCGGACGGATTAAAGAGGTTACCGGAAAAACACCGCGCACTTTTTCTCGCTACCAGGACCTCCTGGCCCTGAAAGACCTGGATGCGGTAATGATCTGCACCCCGGACCACGCGCACAGCTCCATTCTGGCCGCCGCCTGTGATGCCGGCAAGGATGCTTTCTGCGAAAAGCCGATGTCCATGAACATGGCCGAGGCCAATGAGGCGGTGGATGCGGTGCGGCGCAACGGTCGTGTGGTCCAGATCGGCACACAGCGCCGCAGCGACGGCATATATATGGCCGGAGCAGAACTGATACGGTCGGGCAAACTGGGGAAAGTCAGCGTGGTGGACCTTAAATGGAACGATGCCGGCCCGCGCTGGGAGAGGCAGTACCATGATGTAAAACAGGAGGACGTGGACTGGGAGGGGTACCTGATGCACCTGCCGAACCGTCCTTTCGACCCCCGCCGCTTCCGCTGCTGGCACCTCTACCGAGATTACTCGATCGGCGTGGTGGGCTTGCTGGGAGCCCATCACACCGACCTGGTCCACTGGTATATGGATGATCCATACCCGGAAAGTGTCACCGCCACCGGGGGAACCCTGGTCTGGAAGAACCGCGAGCACTACGACACCATGCACTGCTCGTTCAAATATCCCAAGGGGTTCCTGGTTTCCTATGAAACCCGTTTCGGCAATAGCTCGATGCGGGCCGAAGCCGTGTTCTATGGAACGAGCGGGCTTTTAGATACCAAGACCTGGGCCATGACCGGCGAGGGGAGAGTTCTGCCGGGACGGCTCGAACCCGGCAACAGGCAGTATCCGACCTCCGCTTTCGCCATGCATGAGGGGGCGGAAAAGCCGCAGGAAATCAAGCTGGAACCGAGCCCCAGGGGTATCGATCACATGCGTAACTGGGTGCAGTGTCTGCGCAGCCGCAAGGACCCCAACGCTACCGTGGAAAACGGTTACAGCCATTCCGTGGCCGCCGTCATGGCCCACCTGGCGGCAGATTCCGGCAGGCGCATGGTGTTCGATCCTCTCGAGCGGGATATCAGGGCCGGATGAGCCCCCTGCGTGCTGGCAAAATTATCTTCCTGATGAGCGAAAAAACCTGCGTCGTGTTTCAATGCCGCCTGCCGATCGAGGCTTACGGGGGAGAACGATGAAAACCATGAAACATTTACTGTCCACCCTGGGCGCCGTGCTTTTTTTCGGCGTCCTGTCGTGTTCGGGCGGCCGGAGGAGCGATTACCTTGCCGAGGTCACCTTCCCGGAGGCCCTGGAGAAGCATCTGGTGCCGTTGACCCTCGAGCTGCCGCCGCAGTTTTCGGATACCGCGTCAATATGGGAAGTCGTTACCCGGGACGGCGCAGGACTGCCTGCCCGGCAGGCTTACGCGCAGCTCTGGGCAGACCGGGAAAGCCCCGGCGGCAGAGGCCGCGAATCGAAAAAAATCACTTTCCTCAGTGATCCGACTGCTGGTGGAAACACCCGGCGTTTCAATCTGCGGCCGGCTTCCAGGCCGTTACCGCCGGTTTTCAGCTTTGAAGACCTGGACAAGATGAGACTGGTTCTTTCTGAAGGCGGCGCTCCGGTCCTGTCATACATCTACGGTATGCACCTGAAAGAGGGTGTTCCGGAGGACCGCCGGCGCTCGAGCTACATCCATCCGGTGTACGGTCTGGACGGCGAGGTGCTCAGCGATGATTTCCCGGAAGACCACTTTCACCACCGGGGGATATTCTGGACCTGGCCGCAGGTGTTTATCGGCCGCGATTCGCTCAGCCTGTGGGATATCAGAGGGATCTATCAGCGTTTCGAGCGCTGGCTGGTCAGGGAGACAGGGCCGGTTTTCGCCCGCCTGTCGGTGCAGAACGGCTGGTATGTCGGGGAGCGCAGGGTTGTCGATGAAAAGGTACGGGTGATGGTTTTTCGGGCAGGGAAGGTGGGGCGCATACTGGATTTTGAGCTTGTCTGGCAGGCGCTGGATGAGCCGGTCACCATTCTCGGTTCACCGGATGTCAAGGGTTACGGCGGGTTCTGCTTTCGTTTCGCGCCGTTCGAGGAGCCGGTAATCACCACCTCCGGCGGAATCCAGGCCGAAAGCAGCGATCTCAGACGTTTCCCCTGGGCCGACCTGTCCGCCCGTTTCGAGGGCCGTCAGCCCGCCTCCGGCGTGGCCGTTTTCGACGGAGCGCAGAACCTCGGCTTTCCCAACGGATGGACTCTGCGGTTCTATGGTTTCCTCGGTGCGGCCTGGCCGGGCCGGGACCCTTTCCGCCTGGAACCGGGCAAGCCGGTAATCGCCCGGTACCGGGTGTGGCTGCACCGGGGCGGCGCCCGGCAGGGCAAAGTCGCTTCCGCCTATGCGGCCTATGAACCGGGACCGCGGGCAGAATTTATCCAATAACCCGCCTTTTCCTTAGGACTCCTCAGCGTTCCATTTTTTTCCAGGCCGGCCAGGATACCACGGCCCGGTAGTTTGACTCGTTGTAGATGGGCGGACGTCTGGGGGCGTATATACTGTCTCCGGCAAAACCCTGCGATTGAGTGTAGATGTAAATCCAGTCCGGGTCCCAGACAATTATCTCATCCCGCGGATCGCCGGTCAGGTCTTCCACCAGGTATGCCAGGTCGGGATGACCGTCATCGGGGAACATCACCACCCGCCGTCCCCAACCGTCCACCATTCCCCCCAGCACGGTGTTGGGCGAAAGCATGAAATACTCCACCCCGTCACCGCGCCAGTTCACCGGCAGCACCGGGGAGCCGGCGTGGAAAAGCTCGAAATTGATAATCTCATCCCCTTTGCAGTCGTACAGGGTGATCAGTCCCGGTTCGCCCCAGAAGTTGATGTTGCAGTACTCGAGCCCGGGAACATCCGGGCGGTACTGTCCGATGGAAGGCGTCTGGGCGTGTCCCACTCGGTGATGCCTGATGATCTTACCGTCATGGTCGAGCACCACCACTCCATCGTCGCTTGCAGAGATGAACACCCTGTCCCGGGCGCCATCGAGAGAAAAATCTCCGGCGCACATACCGTCGGAATGCTCCTTCAGGGTTTGATCGAGGTTCCAGACCAGGCTGCCGTCGTTGTCGAACAGGGAGTACCCCAGATAGACCTCATCCTTTCCGTCCTTGTCGTAATCGTAAAAATAAGGGTAATGTCCCAGGTTGGCGGTTGCCGTCCAGAGCGGCTCGAACTTGTTGGTATAGGCCCAGAGCCTGGTGTGGCGGTCTTTGATTATCACATCCAGTGGTTTCCCCAGGCCCCGGAG
>CAZSTM010000154.1:0-1159 GCA_964609635.1 uncultured Gemmatimonadales bacterium | reverse complement strand
GGTCGCAGAAGGAAAAGCAGTCCACGTTGAGAAAGGGCAGGTGATCTCGGCGGTAGTAGTGTTTGTACTCCAGCCAGGAGGTTTCCCCGGGCAGGATTTCCGATTTGGGCACCTGGTAGCGGGCCTCGCACCTGCCGGTTTTGCCGTCCAGAATTTTTATCCAGCGTTCCTGGGCATAAACCACCTCGTTCTCGCCGTCATTGTCGATGTCGTGGATCTGGGCCGCCACATCGTAGCTCAGATAGGCGTGGTCCGGGTTCGGATTGCCGACCTGCCAGAGCTGGTGGCCTTCCAGGTCCAGGGCGGTCATGCAGCTTATATGGTTGTAGTTCCCGCCGTACAAAGGAATGTTCTGCACCAGCAGAATATCCAGCCCGCCGTCCCCGTCCAGGTCGCCGAGGCGCAAGGCGCGGGCGACTCCAAACCCCGCGGTGGGGATCCTTTTCCAAATCACCGGTACGGGATTTTCGCGCCTGAGGGAATCCAGCTCGGCCTTCGCGGCTTTTGCGCGTTGGAGGTAAGCGGCTTTGGCCCGCGCCGTTGTGGTAACCGTCACCTGGTGATACCTAACCGGCGAGCAGGCGAAAAGTCCAACTTTACCGCCGGAGAAGCGCCCATCGGTGACCTCGAATACCTTCTCGCCGTCCAGGTAACAGTGGATCAGCTTGCCGTATGCTTCCACCCGCATGCGGTAGGGACGGGTCGGGTCGGTGGGAAACCGCTTTGAGGCCAGTTCGTGCCAGCCGTCGGCGCGAAGGCGCTTTTCACCGTCACGGTAGCGCAGGGTGAGGCTCTCCTCCGGGCCGAATGCGAAAAGGTAGTAGTGCCTTCCGTCCTGATAGCGAAAGATGATTCCAGTCAAAGCGGCCTCCTCCGCCCGGCTGAAGGGAGTAACCTCGACCTCCAGGGTATAGTCGCCCCACAGAGGGTCGCCGCAGCAGAGGATTGGATAGGTAAACTGGTGGGTCCAGCTTTCCTTATTGTATCCCAGGTATTCCAGCAGGTACTCGCCCTCGAGCTCGAATACTTTCCATTCTTGCGGGCCGCGGTTGTTGACAATTTCCCACCCGTCGGTGAATTCGAGAGGTACGTGATGGTATTCCGGGAACCCTTGGGCTGCATACTCGCCGAACGCTCCGGGAGACAGGCGCGAGAAATC
>CAZSTM010000153.1:0-8343 GCA_964609635.1 uncultured Gemmatimonadales bacterium | reverse complement strand
GGCGACGAGGCCGGCGTGCAGATAGTGCTGCCACTGGTTGCCTCGAGAGATCAGGAATATGCACGACAGGAGCAGGAAAGTGAAGAGCATGTCTGTTTCGACCAGGATGGTATGGCGAAAGAAGAGGGCGTTCGTCGCCAGAAGCAGCGCGCCCAGCCGTCCCACACGCTCCGAGAAAGTCTCCTTACCCAGTCGATACACGAGCAGGAGCACGCCGATAGCTGAAAAGAAGCTGACGAGCTTGCCCGCGGTGAAGAATCCTATTGCCGGAAGCAGTGAAACCAGCGCAACGGTCGCCATGTAGCCAAACGGCCAGAAATCGCTGTCGTAGCCCTTCCCCTGCAGAATCCTCTGTGCATCGAACAGGAACTCTGTGCCGTCGCGCTCAAACATGGACAGCATCGAATGATACTGAACTGCGACAAGCCCGACACAACAATAGACGATGACCAGCAGTGCAATCGGCCAACCTTTCCACTTGAGCATCGGGAGCCGTGCACAACGGGTCATCAGAGCACGAATGGCACTACTCATGGCATTCAGGACTGGATGAAATTCCAGAACAGACGGAGTTGTTCCCTGAGGGAGGCGAACTCTCCTTTGAGCAGCCGTGACAGGAAATACGACGGCCTTGTGTAGAACTTGAAGTACGCCTGTCTCGACAGCCTTTCGAGGGTGGCGCGCGGGATTTCGCCGGCATAGCATTCCGTGAAAAGCTCATCCTTGTTCAGAGAGTCTTTCACCAGATCATGGAAGCGGGTCCCGGGATAGGGCGCGGCAATGTGGAAGGCGGCGTAGGTCGGGTTCAGCTCCTTTGCGAACTCGAATGATTGCCTGATGTCATCCAGCGTCTCACCGGGGAAGCCGAACATGAAGAAACATGCCGTCTGAATACCCGCCGCATGCACCAGCTTAATGCCCTCGCGGATCTGATCGAGTGAAATGCCCTTGTTCAGGGACTTCATGACTTTGTCGCTGCCGGTCTCCACGCCGAAATGGATAAGCGAGCATCCTGCCTTCTTCATCTTCTTCAGAAGCGGTGCGTTCACTTGATCGAATCGTGTCTGGCATGTCCACTTCAAACGATGGTTCTTCTTTGTGAGGTGATCGCAGAGCTCGTTGACGAGGCGGCGGGATGTCGTGAACTCGAGATCCATGAAGTATGCCGTGCGAACGCCGAACGTGGCCAGCACGTGATCGACCTCCGCAATCAGCTTATCGGGCGATTTTCTGCGCACAGTATCGCCGTACATTGCCTTGAAACAGAACATGCATCGCGCCCCGCATCCGCGCGAGCCCTCGAACAAAGCGAACCGGTTCCCCAGCAGTTCGTATCTGTATCTGTCCATGGGCAACAGGTCGAACGCAGGCATGGGAAGCGTATCGAGGTCAAACGGCTTGCGGTCTTCTGTTGAGATCGGCGTGCCGTTTTCGCGGTATGTCACGCCGTGCGTATCGCGAAACGGGGTCCCCCTGCAGATTTCAAGAACGGTCATCTCCGGCTCCCCCCTCACAACGGCGTCTGCACCCACCAGCTCGAGCATCTCTGCGGGACGGGCTGTTCCATGGGGCCCGACCAGAAACATGCGTTCGGACGCACGCCGCAGCGCCCCAGCTATGCCGAGCAGGGGAGACAGGTCTATTGCCGGGCACTGCCATCTGTCGAGACCGGCAGACGAAAGGAACACCGCGTCGTATCCCCTTGCCTGCGCGGCCGCCTCGGAGGCGCCCATCCTATACGCGTTCGCATCCAGCACCGCGACATCATGGTGCTCGGCTCTCAGCAAAGCGGCGCAGTTGGCCAGCGACAGAGGAGGCCACACCCTGTTGTAGATCCTGCCTTTCCTGCTGACGAGGTGCGGCTGGAGGGGGTTAACGAGGAGTGTTTTCAATCGTCTCCATCTCGGTGTCGAAATTTTGCCGCTCGGCAACGATGTACATGGGTCGAGCTTTGGTCTCGTTGAATATGCGGCCGATATATTCGCCGATTATCCCGATGCATATCAGCTGAACCCCACCAATGAACAGCATTCCCACCATTATGGTTGCCCAGCCCCGGACCGTGAACCCCATGGCCTTCTGGATAAAAACGCTGCACACATAGAAGAAGGCAATGAGAGAGGTCGCGTATCCGAGCCATGTAGCCAGCTTCAAGGGGACACTGGAGAACGACGTAATGCCGTCGAGGGCGAACTTGATCATCTTGCTGTAGGGATACTTCGACTCTCCCGCGTAGCGCTCATTGCGCACGTAGGTGACGCCTGTCTGTTTGAACCCGACCCAACTCACCAATCCTCTGACAAATCTGTCCTTTTCATTGAGGCGCTTGAGGGTGTCGACCACGCGCCTGTCCATGAGCCTGAAATCACCTGTGTCGACAGGGATATCGAGGTTGATGATGCTTTTCAGGAGCCTGTAGAACAGAGCCGCTGTCGCCCGCTTGAGCCATCCCTCGCCCTTCCTGCGTTCCCGCACACCATAGATCACATTGTAGCCTTCCTTCCATTTGGCCACGAAATCGGCAATCACCTCAGGCGGGTCCTGAAGGTCGGCATCGATGACCACGACTATGTCGCCCGCTGCATTGTCGACACCGGCCGTGATTGCGATCTGATGGCCGAAATTCCGGGAGAACTTCAGCACCTTGACCCGTTTGTCGGCACGCGCCAGGGCCATCAGCTTGTCATACGATCCATCGCTGCTCCCGTCATCGACGAATATCAGCTCGCAGGTGATACTCTGAAGGGAACCAGCCGTCTTTGTTACGCTCTCGTAGAACGCATCGATACCCTCAGATTCGTTGTAGACGGGAACCACAATCGAGAGCAGTGGGCCGGCGCGCATCTGCGTGGGTACCGTGGATCTCATGATAAGGCTACCTCCATCGCTGGCAACGGGTTGGCTTCACGCTTGGTGCCGGCATTACGTATTAGAACCGTCCGGACCGAGCGTGCCGCCCGCGGGGCGTCTGTTCGGCAACGATTACCAGGAAAAGTGCGTGAACTGGAAGTTGCCGCCATCAACGACCTCACCGATACGGCCACCAACGCCCACCTGTTGAAATGGGACAGCACCTACGGACCTTATCCGGGCAGCGTGGCTGCCAGTGATGATGCCATTACCGTAAATAACCACAAAGTGAAGGTCTTCTCGGAAAAAGACCCTGCCAGTATACCCTGGCGCGACTGCGAGGTTGACATCGTCATTGAGTCTACCGGTCTATTCACCAACGCCGCCAAAGCCTCTGCCCATCTCAAGGGCGGCGCTAAAAAAGTGCTTATCTCTGCACCAGCCAAAGGCGAGGATGTCACCATCGTCCTCGGTGTCAACGAAGCAAAGTATGACCCGAAGAAACACACCATCATTTCCAACGCCTCCTGCACCACCAACGGCATCGCCCCGGTAGTCAAGGTACTCCACGATAGCTTCGGCGTGGAAAAAGGTCTTATGACTACAATTCACGCCTACACTAATGACCAGAGAATCCAGGACATGGTGCACGATGACCTGCGCCGGGCACGCGCCGCTGCAGTGAATATCATCCCCACCACCACCGGTGCCGCCAATGCCGTTACCCTGGTCATCCCCGACCTTAAGGGCAGGCTGCACGGCATGGCCTCTCGCATCCCGGTAGTCACCGTCTCGGTCATCGACTTTGTCGCTGAGCTTAAACAGGAGATAACTGTCGAGCAGGTCAATCAGGCTTTCAAATCAGCCGCCGAGGGTCCTCTCTCTGGCATTATGGAATACTGCGAGGAGCCGCTGGTCAGCACGGACTTCAAAGGCAACCCGGCCAGCACCATCATTGATGCCTTGAGCACCATGGTCATCGGCGGCAGCATGGTCAAGGTTCTTGCCTGGTACGACAACGAGTGGGGCTACAGCTGCCGCCTGGCTGACCTCACTGCCTTTATCGCGAGCAAGGGACTATAATGAAATGAGCCAAAGACATCAAAATATACTGATTATTGGTATTGCGAAAGGGAATGAACCGTTACCGTCTCTTTAAACAGAGAGGGGAATTACTTTCGGGGGAGGACTTTTTTCTACCCTGTAAATGTTCCGATTGCTTACTCAGTCTGCCTCAATCGTAAATTTTAGAGAAAACCAGCATTGACATTGCGTGAAAATAATGCCTACAATATCACAAATTAAAATAACAAGGTAAATAATGAAATTAATTATAGTTGGTTTTGGACAGTGTGGTGGCCGAATTGCCGATGAATTTGCCCGTTTAAACCGTAGAGCGCACGTTCAACGTGGTATCGATATCATCGCCAACGCTTCTGCGGTCAATACGGATGTTGCCGACCTCAGTGGCCTGACCGGAATCAAGCCGGATTACCAGCATCGCATTCTTATTGGTGGTCGAAAGACTGGCGGACATGGCGTCGGTAAAATTAATGAACTGGGTGCCGAGATTGCCAAAGAAGACGGCGATAAGATAATTGAAACGATAAGAGCCGGCAAGCGTTTCGTCGAAGCAGATGCCTTTCTGCTAATCGCGGGCGCGGCCGGGGGTACCGGATCCGGCGCACTTCCCGTTATCACTCAACTTATAAAAGAGCGCTATGTGGATAAGCCGGTGTACAATCTCGTAATACTACCCTTCGAGCATGAGGAGTCCACCGAGGAAAGGACCATATACAATGCCGCCACCTGTCTGAAATCAGCTTATCTGGTGGCTGATGCGGTATTCCTGGTTGATAACCAGAGATACGTGATGAAAGACGCGTCGCTTAGAAGCAATTTGTCCAAAATTAACACCCTGATTACGGAACCATTTTACAATTTACTCTGCGCCGGTGAGGAAAAGAAACACCAGTACATCGGGGCGAAGATACTTGATGCCGGCGACATTATACAGACGCTGACCGGATGGACCGCGATTGGTTACGGCCGGTCAGAAATCTCGCTGGGCAAGAAAATCATGGCCCGGACACGCGATTTCAGGAACAAGGCCGCTGAATCACAGAAAGGAACCCAGGCAATGGACCAGGCAATCACCGGCCTTTCCCTCAAGGTCAACCCCATAGATTCAAAGAGAGCCCTTTACCTTGTTTCCGCTCCACCGAAGGAAATGAACGTTGACCTTATCAAGGAGCTCGGCACGTACCTCAAGAGCCTTACCCCTGAGGCAGTCATCAGAAGTGGGGATTATCCGAGAGAAAAAGGAGTGCTCGATATCACCGTCATCCTGTCGGAACTCAGCGATGTGGAAAAGGTGAGGAGCTACTTCTCCAAGACCCTCAGCCTCATCACCGCACTTAAAAAGAGACAGGAAGGAATCGAGGACAAGTACCGGGGAATAGAAGTCACCCTCAAAGATATCCCGTCTCTAATCTAACTAAAACACCACCAATCACACACAGGTGCATCAGCCAGGCCAAGAGGTACTCAGATTGCCATATCGCCGTACTTATCGTGATAACTTGGCATATATATTCCAGGCCTGATCCACAGTTTCCTCACGGAGCTGCCAAGCCTGTGCAAGTGCCTCTTCTCTCCTCTTCGAGGCCTCTTCCATCCGTGCCTCGCATTCCTTATCCATCTGGTCTTTCATCTTCTTGTACGCCCTCTCTGCCTGAGAGACCGCATCATCACGCGCTTTAGCTGCGGCCGCCATAGCCTCGTCACGTGCTCGCATTGTCTCTTTAATAGCCTCGTTGCAGGCTCTCTCCGCCTGTTGCTCAGCACGTTTGTAGGCTCTTGCGATTTGTTGCTCATTGGTCCTGTAGGCACTGGCTACCTGCGCCTGCGCATCCATAAAAGCAGCGTAAGCCTTCTCGGCCTGTCCCAGCACCTCTTCAAGTGGCCTTGCCGGTTGTTCTGGTTGTTCTGGTTCTTCTATTACTGCACTCATCTGCTCAACTTCTTCAGGAACGGCTTCAGCCGTTTCTTCGACTACTTCTTCGGTTTCCTCATCGACCTTCTTGGCCTGTTCCTTTGGGTTCGCCATCGAGTACCTCCTGCATTGATATTACTGATACACTGATATGTGATTGGTTGCTGTCTGATTTATTTTTCGGGCTCTTCATCCTCCTCCACAATACCATCTTCACTATCCTGTTCGTTTTTCTTGGTTTCATACATCCGAGCCAGAAAGTTCAAGCGGGCCTCTATCTTTTCCTTCTTCTTACCGGCCCCTGCCTTTGATTTGCTCTTGACATTAGATTCTTTAGCCTTGCCAATCGCCTGGGCAAAGGCCTTGAGCGTTGCCTCGGCAGTCTCTTCATCAGTTTCGGCGGCTACCTCAGCAATCTCGTCTTCTTCACTAGATTCTACCGTCTCTCCGATTGCGACTTCAAAAGCCTTGAGCGACGTCTCTGCTGCCTTCGCCGCCTCCTTGCCAGTTTCCTCAACGCGAAGTATGGCCTGCTCGAAAGCCTTTATTGCTGTTTCTGCCGCCTCTTTGGCAACCCGCGTCGTTTCCGCAGTTGCTTCTCTGGCCGCATGTACTGTGGCCTCAGTAGCTTCTCTAGCTGCTTTCGCTGATTCTGCGGTAGTCTCCTTTGTCTCCTGACCTATTGTCTCAGCCCGACTTATCGCTTCTTCAAAAGCTTTCACCGAAGTTTCAGCCGCTTCTCTGGCGGCTCTGGTGGCCACTCTGGTAGCTTCCTTGACCGCTTTCACCGACTCATCAGCCGTATCTTTGGTTTCCTTACCGATTGCCTCCGCCCGGCTTATCGCCTCCTGAGAGGCTTTGACCGCCGCCTCCGCCGCCTCTCGGGCAATACGCATTGCCTCCTCAATCGCTTCCTGAGCCGCTTGCGCAGCCGTTTCGTTGGCCTCTCTGGCCTCCCGCCCGATTTCCTCCGCCCGACTTATCGCCTCCTGCGATGTAGTGGTTGATGCCTCAGCAGCTTCCTGAGCCGCCTTAATCGCCGTCTCAGCAGCCTCCCGGCTTGCATTAGCCGAAACGTCGGCTGTATCCCTGGCTTCCTGACTAACCTGTTTTATCTGGCTAATCGCTTCTTCTGAAGCTCTGGCTGATATCTCAGCCCTCTCCTGCGTGGTACTGACCGCTTCCCCGGTCTTCTCTAATGTTTCCCTGCTCATCACCTCAACACGGCCAAGCGCTTCCTGAAAGGTTTTAACCAGTTCGTCATGCGCTGCTTTTATCTCATTTCTGGTTTCTTCCACCCGACCGATTGCTTCCCGAGACTCTGTGGATGATGTTTCAGCCGCTTCCCTGGAAGCAACGATGGCAGCGTCAACAGCCACTCTTGTAGCCCTGGTAGCCGCCTCTATTGAGGCCTTGGTTTCTTTGTTTATTACCTCAGCCCTGGCTATTGCTTCCTGTGAAGCCCGGCCGGAATTATCTGCTGCCAGCTTCATGTCTTTGCTTATTGTCTCAGCACGGATGATTGCTTCTTGCGAACCTCTCAATGACGTCTCGGCGAGCCCTTTGGCATCGGTGCTTATTCTCTCCGCCCTGAGTGCTACTTCCTGAGCTGTTTTCGATGCCGCCTCAGCCGTTTCCCTGGTCACCCGGCTGGCTCTTTCTGCCTTGGTGGCAGCATCTCCGGCTTCCTTTATCGATGCCTCGGCGGCTTCTCTGGCATCACGACTGGCTTTATCTGCCCTGCTGGAAGCCTCTTTAGCTGCCCTGATGGATTCCCCGGCCGCTTCCTTGGCAATCCGGCCGGCTTCTTGCGCTTTATCAATTTCTTCTTTGGCTGCCCTAGCGGCAGACTCGGCGACTTCTTTGGCTTCGCTGCTTATTTCGCTGACCCGATTCAACCCCTCTTCTGAAGAAACGTATGCCGCCTCCGCTGCCTCCATAGCCTCCTTGCTTATCTCTTCCGCGCGGTTGATGGCTTCCTGAAAACGCTTGGTGATTGCCTTGGCTGCCTCCTTCGGGGTACGGGCAGTTTCCTCAGCTCGTTCTATCGCCTCTTCAGATGCTTTGATAGCAGCCTCGGCGCTTCCCCTGACCTCACGGCTTACCTCCTCCGCGCGCCGTATCGCCTCCTCAGCTGCCCTGGCAGATGCCTCAGCGGCCTCTTTCGCCTCCAGGCTGATCTGTTCCGCACGTCTAATCGCTTTCTGGGCAGCTTTGGTAGTCGCCTCTGCCGCCCCCATAGCCGCACGACTTAGCTGCCCCGCCCGGTCGACAGCCTTCTCAAAGGCGCCAATATCATTCCCGGCGCTCTCTAATATTTCGTCTGGTGGTGCCTCTCTCGCCATTTATCCCACACCCGATTGTTTTACCCAATTCTAATATAGGTAATCTCTTTTTTCAATGTTTTTTTTTGTAAATATGCAAGCCTTCTTGATAAAAAAGCCCGTTCTCGCATCCAATTCACCTTCTTTTTTGTCAACCATGACATTATTGCCAGG
>CAZSTM010000152.1:4256-8361 GCA_964609635.1 uncultured Gemmatimonadales bacterium | reverse complement strand
TCCTGCGGCCCGACCTGAACATGGTTTTCGACCAGGTGACCTGGGACAGCCAAAGGGGTCGTATGGTTTACTTTACCGGGGGCAGAACTTTCGCCTATGATCCGGCCGTGCGCAAATGGAGCGACCTCGCCCCGAAGGTCGGTCCGCCGCCGGTAACCTGTGGCACCCTTTGCTACGACCCGTTCAATGATGAGATAGTCCTGGCTTTCGGCGGCCACGTGGCCGAAACAGGCCCGGAGGGAAAGCCGGTGGGCTATACCGGCACCTGGATCTACGACTGCGCCGCCGGCAGCTGGAACCCGCTCGAGGGAGAAATAGAGCCTCCGCCCAGGATGTGCACCCGGCTGGTCTGCGATACCAAAAACAAGCTGCTGGTCGCTTTCGGCGGGGATGGTCATAGTAGCTACCTGAACGATACCTGGGTCTATGACACCCGTACCAGAAAGTGGCGCGCCTCGAAAAGCAGTCTTACTCCCCCGCCCAGGGCCGGTCACTTTACGGTCTATGACCCCTCGAGCGGCTGGGTGATCAGCGGCGGCGGGTACAACCGGGAAAACCTGGAAGACATGTGGGCCTATGACCCGTCAGGCGACAGGTGGCTCAAGCTGAAATCCAGGGTCCCCACCGGATGGTATGTCACCGCCGACATGGCTCCGGAACACGATCTGATCGTTCTGACTACCTCGACCAAGCCTGAAGACGACCATATGAGCTGCAACGAGATCTACTCGGTGCGCACCACCTATGCTTTCCGTCTCCATGCCAAGAGCCTGGTCGATAAGACCGCCGCGGTCCGGGAGCAAGAACCGATGCTGAAACGCTCCCTGGAAAGCGTAACCCAGCCGGCCGAACCCGATCCGGCTTTCAGGCGGGCACGGCTCGAATTCATTAAAAACATGCCGGAAAACCGCTGGGTGCTGCTTTCCGACCAGGCACACAGAGTGGCTCCCCTGCGTACCTGGGGTTCCTGCGCGTTCGACACCAAACGGGGCAGGATCATCTACTGGGGAGGAGGCCACTGCGGCTACGGGGGCAGCGACTATGATTTCTATGACGTGGAAGGGAACACCTGGCACTCGAGCCCTGAAATAAGCGAATATCCGGAAAGGGCCTGGGACAAGGGTATCAATCCGGCGGGGATCACTTTCAGAGGCGCCCCCTGGATCAGGCATGGAAGGAAAGTTTACGCTTACGACCAGGTCAGTGATAAGGTAATCAACACGAAATATATCGCCCTTACCGCAGGATACGATCCGGAATGCCTGCAAGAGTATGAACCTATAAGCCCGGATTTCGGCACCGGAGAAAATTTTACCAGGTCGGGTTATGTCAAGTGGGTAACCTGGTCTTTCGATCCGGAAACAGAACAGTGGGAGATACTTTGTTCCGGCCGGCCGGGTTTGGACCTGACAGTTTCCACCCCGCAAGGAGTGATGGGGGTCAACCATAACTGGGGCAAAGTTCTCAGCAAGGATGGTTCCGAGCTCACCTTTTTCGAAGGTGAAAGGGTAAAGGAAAACGCGGTTTTTCTGCTGGATGTGGCAGAGCGCTCCTGGAAGAAACTCACCCGTATCGGCCCCTGGCCCCAGAACCTGTACGAACTGACCGCCCTGGCCTATGATACCCGGCGGGACCGGGTGATCCTGCATGGAGGGGGAGCGGAGAGAACCGAGCTGTGGATATTTAATCTTAAGACAGGCTTGTGGCGGAAAATGAATCCGAGAGTCGGCGCAGCCGGTAAAGGCGGAGCGCCGGTCTGCAGGAGGGAAGGTTTTTATATCCCGTCCGAGGACGTGTTTTTCACCTGCGGCTACGCTCCCGGTTCGAGCGATGACCCGGGCGTATATGTTTACCGTGTGGGAGAAAACGCCTGGTACCGGCTGGAGATTCCTCCGCCGGAAGGATTGGAAAAATGGAGCGTGGTCCAGCAGAACCGCTCGATTACCTACGATCCCGGGCACAACCTGGTGCTGATGGTGCTGGGCAAGAGAACCGGGGATCTGGCGGATGCGGTGGTCTATGGGATGCGCTACAATCACCGCAAGGCGATCTCTGCGCGCTAGAACGAGCCTGTGAGCAATGAAATACTCGCACTGGAATCCGTGCGATAATTAATCCTCATAAAAAAGGGGCGGACATTGAATCCGCCCTTTTTTTATCCTGCGCCGGTGGAATTTCTCCGTCTCAGTGCCGGTAAACCACCTTGCCGCCCACCAGGGTCATCTCCACCGTGATATCTTTTATTTGATCGGCCGGACAGTTGAGATAGTCCTGCTCCAGGACAACCATGTCGGCGAGCTTTCCCGGTTCGATTGAGCCTTTGATATCCTCCTCGAACGAGGCGAAAGCGTTGTTGATCGTATAACAGCGCAGGGCCTGCTCCCGGGTGATCGCCTCCTCGGGCACGATCAGGGTGCCGCGCCTGGTTTTGCGGGTGACCATGCTCCAGATGGCCAGCCAGGGGCAGTAGGGGTTGATCGACTCCTTGTCGTCGAGCTTGACCATGTGGTCGCTGCCCGCGCTCACCACCACCCCGGTTTCGAGCAGCGAGCGATAGGGGTGGAAGGTACGGATGCGCTCGGGACCGAGGATTTTCAGCATGGCGTCCGCATCCTCATAGAACCAGGCGGGCTGGGCATCGGCGATTACTCCCAGTTTCCGGCACCTCTGCATGGAGAGGGGGGTGAAAAAATTACCGTGAATGATCGAGAAACGCAAAGGCGGCACCTCCACCGTGCGGTTGACCTGTTCGAAAGCATCCAGCATCAGGTCCACGCCGCCGCCGCCCGTGCAGTGGGCGGTCATCTTCCAGCCGCGCCTGGCTCCGGCGGCGACAAAGGGTTCCAGCTCCTCCGCGGTCATTCTCGGCAGGCCGCGGTAGCCGGGGTCGGTGATACCGAAAATTTCCCGCGCCCTGGTACCCCAGGGTTCTCTTAAGAATGCGGTTCCGGTGAGTATTCCTCCGTCGATCATGGTCTTGAGCGCCCCGATCCGCACCCACTCGTCTCCATCTCCGGTGGTGACCCCGAGCCGGTCTATTTCTCGGCCGATTTCTTCCTGAGTTCTGCCCTTGATCGGAAAGCGCACGTAGATGTTGAGGTATGCCCTCAGGGTCAGGATTCCCTTGTCCTGCATGTAGCGGTAGAGAACGGTGTCCCCGACAGAGCTCGCGCCGGAGGTGACACTGGTGAAACCCACTTTGTTATAACGCGCGAACATGGCGGCCAGGGCCTCGGCACGCTGTTCGAGGCTGTAGGAATTGCGAGCCGGCCTTTTAAGCAGGTCTAAAGCATTGTAGCGCAGGATGCCGTTAAGCTTACCGGTGGCCTTGTCCCTGAGCAGGCCCGGATGCCGTGTGTCCTCGGTGATGCCGCTGGCGCGCATCGCCGCTGTGTTAATCGAGCCTCCATAAGAGCCGTTTAAAAACACCGGGTTTTCCGGTGCCGCCGAGTCCAGTTCCTGCAGGGTGGGCGAGCGGAGCTCCAGCAGCCGGGTGGCGAACATCTTGGGGTGAATGATCCATTCCCCGGCAGGCTTAGCCTCGGCCTGCAGACGTATCCAGTCGAGCAGCTGCTTCATAGTGCGCGGGTTGGGGAAAGCATCTTCGCGCTCGCTCAAGGAAGCACTTTCCGGATGGGCGTGGGCTTCGATCAGGCCCGGAATAACGCTCTTGCCGCCCAGGTCGACTTTTTCGGTTTCGGGCCCGGCCAGTTTCAGCACTTGGTCGTTGCCGCCCACCGCCAGGAAACGATCGTCCTTTACGGCTACCGCCCGGGCTATGGAGAACTCGCCGTCCACGGTGATAATCCTGCCGTTGTAATAAATTGCATCGGCAACCGTGCCGGGAACCTCAGGCTTGCCGCATCCGGCAGTCAACGCCAGGGCGGTTATCAGCATACTCAGGAAAGTAATACCGATCCAAAAATTCTTCTTTACCGATTCATTGAGCATGAGGAATATTTCCATGGTTTGATATTCTTCTTGTAGGGGCACGGCGTGCCGTGCCCGTTGTGGGCGACCGATCGGTCGCCCCTACGGGATTCGATTAACCGTGAAAAAAGCTATACGGCAAGCCGTGGGGAATGCGCTCGCTATTCGATTAAGT
>CAZSTM010000152.1:0-4246 GCA_964609635.1 uncultured Gemmatimonadales bacterium | reverse complement strand
TAAGTGTATTCCGGGAGCCGGCTCTCAGCCCAGGGCCTCCATCTCCTCCCAGGTCACTTTCCGGCCCTCGCTGATGGAGCGGTTGGCCAGCAAAGAGCTGATCGAGCTTTGCCTGCCCTCGACTACATCGATTGCCGGGGTCCCTCGCTGGCGCACGCAGGTGAAAAAATCTCCCAGCATGTTCCCCCGGCCACGGTCTTCTTCCACCTCGATTAGCTTGCCCTTGCTCTGGCTGGGGGATTCGTCCTCCTCGAGTGTCTGGCCGAGCTTGATTTTGAAATGGGCGACCTCGATACCCCGGACAGCCAGGTGCCTGGTTTCTTTCTCCCAGTAAATCCTCGGCTGGCGGGCAACCTCGATGGTTCCGTGGGTGCCCATGATAGTGATCGAGCGGCCGGAGCGGGCATTGGTGAGAATGCTGGATACATTGACCTTGGCACCCCCGGGATACTCGTAAACCACGTTCACGTTGTCCCAGGTCTCGCGCTCGTGATCCTTGTAGACGTCCACTCCGCCCTGGCCGACCGCGTTGAGCGGGTGAGCGTCGAGCACCCAGTTGAGAAGGGTAAGCTGGTGGCTCACCAGCTCTGTCATCAGCCCGCCGCAGTACTCCCAGTACAGACGCCAGTTGAGCTGCCGCCACCACTTGTCCTCGATTTCATCGCGGATCCAGGTGCTGTTGCGGTGGTAGTGCATGAATACCTGGGTGACCTTGCCGATGGAGCCGGTCCGTATAAGCTCGCGGATTTTATGCTGTATGGGCCTGTGTGGACCATAGCCGATCTGCACTATTCTGTCGCCGGCGGAGACTGCATCCACCAGCCGGTCACAATCGGCAACAGTGTATCCCATGCTTTTTTCGCAGAAAATGTCTTTGCCCGCAGCCAGGGCGTCCAGGCACATCGGCACGTGGCTTGCCAGCGGAGTCACCACGAAGGCCACATCAATATCTTTCTGCTCCAGCAGGCTGCGGTAATCCTCGTGGGTGCGGGCTTTGCCGCCGGCATCCTCCAGCCCCGCCTCCAGGTGCGGCGGGTAAATGTCGCAGACATCGGTGACTACTAGGTTCGCTTGTTCGAGCATCTGACGGATAAGATAGCAGCCGCGCGAACCGGTGCCGATTACTCCGACATTGATACGCTCGCCGGGCGACTGCGCCTTGAGGATCGCCGGTGCCGCGATTGTGAGGCCGGCGGCCAGAGTGCCTCCCGACTTTTGCATGAAAGCTCTGCGGTTTATTTTTTCCATGATGAGACTCCCGGCTTTTTTCTTTGTTTTCCAAAATAGGGGCACGGCCCCATCACCACTCGTGGCGCATTTGCTAACGAGCCCTGCCCCGTGTCCCTAAAAGAAGATGAAACTCCAACGTGTTAACGGCATGCACTGCCCCTGGCAGGTATGGAAAACCTGAGGTTTGCAAGAAGTCTGCTTCTATTTTAAAAGATCAGCCGAAATCCACCAGGTCATCGATCCGTACGCGGCGGCCGGTCTCGATGCTGTGATATCCGGCGATACCGACGATTGCGGACATGATTCCCGCCCGCATGCCGGCCCGCTGGCCCAGTTCATCAGGGGTGTCGGGGATCAAGACATGGTCTTTGATCAGCTTATCCGCTCCCCCGTGCGAACCTCTTCGAGGGGCGATCGGCAGGAAGGTCGAATCCTTCTTGAAATTGCGCATCAGACGGATTTCCGCCGGGTACGGCACTTCCCAGGGCTGGCGGCTGAAATTGCGCAGCTCGATACGGCCCTTGCTGCCGTTGAAAACGATAATCTGCCCCTCGCAGGGCACCCCTGCGTTCAGGGAATAGGTCACCAGCACCTTGTTGGCGTATTTTACCTGGGCGCTCATGGTGTCGTAGATGTTGATCGCGTTGCGGTACAGGCAGCCGTCCCGGAAGTAACCATCCTCGGATTCACAGTTGACGTAAAGTTCGGTGAGATATTTGTCTTCGGTGATATTCCAGTAGTACCGGCACTTGTTTTTATGGGCGCAGAGACGGCAATTGATGTGGCGGAACGGGCCTTTGCGACCGAATTTTTTCAGCTCGCCATAGGCGGAAACCTCCACCGGGTCGGAGTCGATCCACCAGTTCAGCTCATCAAAATGGTGCGAGGCCTTGTGAACCAGCAGGGTGCCGGAACATTCCTTGAGTCCGTGCCAGCGGCGAAAATAAGAGGCTCCGTGGTCGAGGTCGAGATATTCGGCGTAGTCCACCGAGTAGAGCTCCCCGATCTCGCCCGCTTTCAGCAGTTCCTTGACTTTAGCCGTGCTGGAACCGTAACGGGCGTTGAAAGTAACCGTGATATTGCGCCGGTATTTTTTTTGAGAGTCGATAATCGCCTGGCACTGCTCGGCATCGGTGGCGAAAGGTTTCTCGCAGATAACATCGCAGCCCAGCTCCATGGCCCGGATAACGTACCTGGCGTGAATCGAGTCCATGGTGGTTACGATCACCCGCTGGGGTTTTACGGTACGCACCATTTCATCGAAATCGGTAAAGATGGGGATGTCCTCGCCGGTCGTCCGGCGCGAACTCTTGCCCTGCTCGGGTTTTTCAATGCGCATTAATCCATCCATGTCGGTGATATCGCTGCCGATAAAACGGCGCGCCACCTCGACACGCTTTCTGTTGATATCGCAGAGCCCGACCATCTCGATGTAGTCCGGGTAATCCCTGAACACCGGTGCACCCCACATGCCGATACCGCGGGAACCGGTGCCGACAATCGCCAGGCGGGTTCTGGGCGGGTTTGCCGCCAGTGACGGCAGAGACGCAGTCAATCCCAGAGTGCCGAGAGCCGCCATGGAGGCGGAGGAGCTTTTCAGAAAATCCCGGCGGGAAAGGTTCCTCTGCTGGCTTTTCATCTTTTTCCCCCTTGTATTTAGGTGGTTAAACAGCTTGAAAGTATCATCGATCGAATGCAAAGCGGATTGATCCGGATGAAAGGATCCGAAGCCGGTGCAGGCGTAAAAATATCGCAGACTCCTGAAGTTTCAATATCACAGCCGCTTGAATTTCTGTCAAGTGTTAAGGGTATTTTATTGATTGAACTCGAACGGGTCGAAATTTTTTAGACTGGATAACAGGATATACAGTATTTAGATTTTTAAGCGGCGGAAGAAATAGCACAATCGGTGTTCATCCTGTCACCTGTCCGAATTATTAGTTCCAGGTTTTCAGGCTAAGGAAAGGGAAGACATTATGGGATATAATCTGAAAAGATACGGCTCCTGGTGCCTGGTCACCGGAGCGAGCAGCGGGATCGGCCTTGAGTTTGCCCGCGCCGCGGCGGCCGAAGGCATGAATACCATTCTGGTGGCCCGCCGCCGCGACCGTCTCGAGAACCTGGCCGGCGAGCTGGAGAAAAGCTTCGGGGTGAAAACCCTGGTAATCGAGCAGGATCTGAGCCTGCCGGATGCGGCGCATTCGGTGGCCGCCGGGCTGGAAAACCTCGAGGTGGGAATACTGGTTCTAAATGCCGGATTCGGCTTCAAAGGGAACTTTATCGAACAGGACCCGGAGAGCCTGGCCCGGATGATCGCGGTTAACTGTACAAGCACCGCTCTGCTGGCCAGACTGATTCTGCCCGGCATGGTCCGGCGCCGAAAAGGAGCGGTGATCCTGGTATCCTCGGTCCTGGGTTTTATGCCCGGGCCGTGGAGCTCGGCCTACAGCGCCACCAAGGCTTTCGACCTGATGCTAGGCGAGTCGCTCTGGCCGGAGGTGAAAGCCCACGGGATCGATGTTCTAAACCTGTGTCCCGCGCTTACCCGAACCGAGTTTCATCAGGTGGCCGGCGGCCCTGATAAACACAGCGACCGTCAGGCCGAACCCGGCTGCATCGTGCACCTGGCCCTGAAAGGGCTGGGACGCTCTCTGACAGTATTTCCGGCGGATGGAACGCTGGCCTCGGTCTTCACCCGCACCTTGCCGCGCAAATGGGCCGCTTCTCTGGTGGGGATAATAATGCGGAAAAGAAAGAGCCGCAGGGAAGCGGGTGGAGTCTGACCGTCGGCGGAGGGGATAATTCGAACCTTCGCCGGGGTATATCGCTCCGATCCCGGTCATTCAGGTGCAGGTAAAGAGTAAGGGCAAAGAAGATGGTTGACATAATTCCCGTACTTTCTCTATATTGCCTGTTTAAAAATCCACACCGCAAAGCCTTGCCTTAAGGCCTTTTTTTTATTTTCACCGGTAAAATAATCGCCAGAGATTGAGTATGCTCTTTCTGATTACCAACG
>CAZSTM010000151.1:0-8376 GCA_964609635.1 uncultured Gemmatimonadales bacterium | reverse complement strand
TATCTAAAATAAATAAAATCAAGTTATTTTATATCCAGGAATTATTTATAGTTATCCTCAATCGGGAAATTAAAACGAATAAGTGATATTACCCAGTAAAGGTCCGTTTCAAGCTGCCCCTCGACATAAGTAATTAACTGCTGCAATTCCTGTGGGGTATAAGGGAAATTCCCCATCCAATTCTGCATACATATAGCGGGTTGGCCCTTTATTTTGTAGAATCCTTCCCGGTCTTTATATTTTTTAAAAAACATCACCAATCGAGCTGCGTTCGCAATGACATCCTTACTCCAATTTTCATCAAAAAGGCCTATTTTAAAATTACATTCTTCCGCTGCGTCCATTATTCTATCAAAGATTACTCCTGTGCGGCCGTATCCCATACGGTTTTGATTCCGGTTCGGCCATAAATTGATAAAAGCGCCGTCCAGGCCCGTATTTTTCATCGTCCGGACCTGCCATTTGATAACTTCCCTGTCAAATGCATCATAAGGCCCGATCAGCGGATATTGCCTCGAACTGATGTCGCGCTGCCAGTAATCCCGCTTGATATACCATGCGGTCTTATCCCACAATCCTGCAAATGGTGTCCTGATTCCGGGATCGATCTCGTACATGTTCACCCAATCCGATGGATGCCAGGGAGTATGCCACCATACGTGGAACTCCCTTACATTCAGAGGAAAATTTATTTTCATCTCCCGCAATTGCTTTTCCGGAGGAAACGCCACAGGCTGATCCTCAATAAAGATTTTCATGCAAAGATCGTCAACCAGAATGGAAAACCCATCTCCCCCATTCGTCCTTGGCGTGCCTGTCAATAAAAGCTGATACTCTGTTGAATGTCGAGGCACCTTTCCTTTAAACTCCAGAGACTTCCAGCTGCGATAGCCTTTCTTTATCGGATACTCCGTCTCCTCGAGCAATTCTCCCTCATTATACCATTTCAGCTTAACCATAAAATAGTCCCGGCTTCCTTTCAAATTGGTTTGAACGCGAAGCTGCAAAAGATAGGTCTTCGGGAATTTTTCAGGATTTTTTTTATGATAAATGGAATGGTTAAGATCATGAAAGATTCCTGCGCCACCATGAGCAATTCCTCCGCCTTTTCCCACCAGGGGAGAAACCCACCCGTAATGCTCGCCTTTGGGATTCTGGATGCCGATATATCCCTCCACCTTATTTACAACCAGAAAAGATGAATCTCCTATAGTATCCCAGCGATAGGGCTTATTTATATTATAATTTTCGAATGTTTCAGAATAAGTCTCAACGATGACAGGATTTTTGCTGTCTCCGGTAAATCCTTTATCGACAGGAAAGAACAGGAGCACAATTGCACCAAGAATCCAAAAGATTTTTATCCTCATTTTGACCTGCTCCCAGAAAAGGTACCGCTAATTATCAGCAAGGCCGGCCAAGCGACCTGCCGCCCGGATTTAGGTCCAGATGATATGTTAGGCTTTTAGTTGTTAACGGTGGTATCGAGGATAGAAGTGATTGTTTTCTTATCCTGGTAACCAGCGACAAAAAACTTCACCCCGATTGACCTCGGTGCCCAGATTATCAGGACGGTCCCTCGCATAAGTAAACCGTTATGCCGGCTTAATATCCTTCCAGCCTGTTCCTGGCGTGCCGCTGCATATTCTGGTGGTGGATCGGGTATTCCATCTCCTGCCGGTGGCAGACCGCGCAGGTATTGTCCGCGCCCACGGCATAAGGGATTCCGCCGTAGGCCAAGGGCTGAAGGTTGTCAAGTCCCTCGCTGTAGGGATTGACTGCCGGGTACAGCGCGTGGGCACTCCCATGGCAGGCGCTGCAGCGGATCACCACATTGTCTGCGGCCCGGCTGAAAAGCTCGTTCAGGTCCTGGCTGTAGTGGTTGAACCCGACTGCGTCCGGAGCCGGCTGCTCGAATTCATCCCCGTGGCAGGAATAGCAGGAGGGTTCCTCCACCCAAGGAAGGCGCGCCTGGATTTGATCACGGTTATCGGCCAGACGGGCATTCAGGTTGGCGGAAAGCAGTGCCGCCCGGGGTTTATCCTTTTCGGCTTTCAACAGGGAAAGGGCGTGGTCCTCCAGGGTACCGTGGCATTGGCTGCAGCCGAGTCCTTTGCCGTCCCGCCCAACCCGGGAGTGGACTCCCCGGAAAGCGCGGGTCAGCCCATCGGGGGCGGCAGGATGGCAGTACATGCAGGTCTCATCTCCCAGGTCGCTCAAGTAATTGGCATGCCAGCCGTGGATAGCTGCCGAGAGGCTCAGGGCCTCGGAAGTTTCATCCGTGGCGAACTCCCCGGACGGGTTGCCCTGGTGACAGCTCTGGCAGAGGCGCGGTTTGCCGGCCAGTGCCTCATTCAGCAAGCTGGTGGAGCTCATGCGGTCATGGCTTCTCAAAATGTTCTCCGCCGTCTCCTCCGAGATACCCGCCACTCCTTTCCAGCGGGGCTTGCCCCCGTGGCATTGGTAGCAGTTCAGCTCCGTGGAGACCGGGGTCACCACCGATGTCGCTGCCAGCACTTTCCCTGTAGCGACATCGGCGGCCTGAAGTTCGATCAGCGGATAGGGGTCGTACATCCCATCCTCACGGTAAGGTACCAGGGGGACACCCTCGGCCCTGAACAGTTCGGCCTCCTCATCCACCACCAAAACTCCCTCCGGCCCGTTGCCGGTGAGCCCCCGGTTTTCGCTCAGGTTCTTTCCGCCGGTAAGCGAACTTGCGTATTTCCAGAATTCCACCTGTGCCGCGGGGTCGCTGTGCGCGGGGTCCGACTTGTAGGCGATCTCTACCCCTTCGATCACTTTTTCCGGCAACCCGCCGCGCTTGATCAGCTGGGCCTCGATGTCGACTCCCGGCACAGCGAAAGAGAAGCGGCTGTCGCAGTCCGATAATGTGCGCATGCCGCGGTC
This sequence comes from uncultured Gemmatimonadales bacterium, assembly GCA_964609635.1. Lineage (GTDB taxonomy): Bacteria > Gemmatimonadota > Glassbacteria > GWA2-58-10 > GWA2-58-10 > JAFGTO01. Next base: position 5,469 of record CAZSTM010000151.1, on the reverse strand, counting down.
GCTCCAGGCCAGCAGCAGGTAGGGGCTTTTCTCCAGATCGAAAGCAGGTGGTTCGGTCTCCCCGGCGTGGGGAGTGATTTTCGGCGGCTTATAAGGCGCGGCCTCCTTGCCGTGCAGCCCGCTCACCAGGTAGGCGGCCAGGGCCTGTTTCTCTGCTTGCGTGCCGATAAACTCGGGCATGAAAGTATTCACCTTGCCCTGGCCGGTAAGCTGGGCCAGCATGCCGCGATAGGGGAATTTCCTTGTCAGCTCCAGGACATCGTTGCGCACCCCGTTCACCGTGTGGCAAGCCAGGCACTCGAGGTTGAACAACTCCCGTCCGGCCTCCAGCCGGTTGTCCGCGGTAGCCTCCTTGACAGCGGTCCATTTGGCATGCTCGAGCACACCCTCGCGGTTCAGCTTGTCGACATCGGAGGCCAGGATGGAGTTGGAGTACATGTAGTGGGCAATCACGAACGGCTTACGGGCATTCTCGCGGGTGTACTCGAATCCGCCCATCCAGAGCAAGCCGACCGGGACAAGCAGAAAACTGGCCGCTTTCTGAATCGGGCGGCTTTTCATCACACTAAGCAGGACGCCCAACAGGAATATGGCCACCGTGCAGACAGACAGCAGGTTGTAGAACTTGGCGACATCGGTATTGACAGCAAAGGTGATCTCGCGCAAAGTCTCCGGGACGGCGAACACATACCAGGCGGCCGAGGGGACCAGGCCGATCAAGGGCAGCAGCAGCCACCTGGTGCAGTACCTGAGCATTTTCCTGCGGAAGCTTTCACTCTCCATGAACACAGTGGTCAGGTAGCCGAACAGCCCGGCAAACATGAAGGCGATAAAAGTGCGGAAGAACAGTGAGGGCCAGTAAGTGGGGTTGAAAAAGCCGTCCCAGAAGTTCCCGCTCGCCAGCCACTCGCCCGGGGTGAGCATGAAATCTATGATCCCGTTGATAACGAACAGGCTCAGCCAGGCGAACAAGGCATACAGGAAAGCGATGTTCAGCCGCTGCTTGCGGGAGAGGTTATCGTACTGGTAGTGGTATACCAGCAGGGCGATGATCTCGCCGATGAAAAAGACCCACTCTATGGCCCAGCCGAAAACGAAGTTGTGGATCAGGGTGCTGGTGGCCGCCGGGCTGACCAGGGCAATAATGAACCAGATGCCCACTCCGGTCACTGCCCCGAGCACCAGGGAGACCAGCAGGAAAAACCAGGTGTGCTTGCGCAGGTAGCGGTGTATTTCCGGGTTGTTCTCTCGGAAACCTTTCAGGTCGGTCAGCCAGATAAAAAGACCCACGCCCACGGCGATATGCGCGATGAATACATGGAACACGGCGATAACGGCTATCAGGGTGGGGCCGCCGATAGAGGTGAGTTCCCAGATCGGATAGTTCATGACGCCCTCCCTTGCCTGGTGGCCGCTGCATTCGCGGCTGTCTTGAGCATGTACCACACAATTCCCAGCCCCACCAGCAGGATGACCACGAACAGGATCAGCACGTCATACTGGGGAACCACCTCCAGGGACTCCACTTTAAAATAGGGATCCAGGTAGGCGGTGCGCACGAAAAAGCGCATCAAAAGCATCAGGACTATGGTAACCACCAGAACAGCCAACGTCTGGACCAGAGAGCCCTGTAGTGCGGCGACTATCAAAAGAACAGCCGCCAGGAAACCGCACCCGAAAATTACGGTATAGAGCTTGTTACGGCCCATGAACTGCATCATCACGTTTTCCGGCAGAGCAATCAGCAGCCACAACCCCACCGCAATCTGGACCATGGTAGCGAAAGCGAAGATTTTCAGGCCCGTTTTTTTACGATCCGCGGCACCCTGGACACCCTTGCGCTCGCCCAAAGACCAGAGCAGTGCGCTGAAAATCCCGGCCACAGCCACCGAGGCGGTGACAAAGTGCAGGTAACGAGGCCAGATTACCGGGTCGGAGAGGTTCAACAGCGTACCGTCCCGGTTACCGAAATAAGCGGTCCAGCGCCCGGGTTGCAGCATCAGGCTGATATTGTTTTCAAAAATGAAGGCGATCCAGAGCAGGATCAGACAGGTCAGCGCCAGAAAGAACAGCGATAACCCGCGCCGGGAATCATGCTTGCGGGCATGGATATAGGCCCCGTAGTAGGCGATAATCAGCAGAGGGATAAGCAGGATCCAGTACAGAGCGATCAGTACGGAGCTGGAATAGAAAAAATGACCGTAGAGCACCTGCAGGAACAACAGGGGGGCGACTCCGAATGTAATGGCCATAGCCAGGACAGTGGGGATTTTGCCGGAGAGCACTCCCGCCACCGAATCGCCGAGCGGCTGCTGCTTGCCGAACAGCCTGGTGAACAACAGGATCAGGCTGCCCCCCAGCACCACATTGATAAACAACAGATGGAAAAACAGGGTAAAAATACCCAGGAACTCAATCAACCCCCAGGGCGCCGGTATTGACTCTGGAGTTGGGATCAAGCCTGCCGGCTCCATGGCTGCTCCTTGTGGTTTGAATTAAAGAAAGAAAATTGCCTGTATAACTTGTACGGATACTCCCCTCGTCAAATTTGATATACGTAAAGTAAGTCGGTGATTTTGTTTCCAGGCGAAACCTTCGATCCTTTCCGTCTTGAATCAGGAGGTTATTTAGCGACTTTCATACTAATTTAGCCGTTTCCCGGGTATTATCAATGGTTCTTTTGGTCAGTCCTGGGAGGTGAAGAAACATTTCGGGGTCTGGATATCGTGGCAGGGCATAGGTGATTGCTGATAAAAGGGCTTGCTGTTTCCAACAAGCCCCTGGCATTTATGGCGGGGTACGATGAGAAGATTGAAGACTCCCCGCAGCAAACTGCTTAAGAGTGCTTTCCGTCTAAAAACCGGTCTCGTATTCGGGGGAGCAAGCCACACAAATTCATCTTCAACAATGATAATTTTAGCCCTACACATTGCATTCGCTTCTTTTAATACAGAAATCAATCTTTGCTAAAGGTGATCCTGACCAGCGTTCCGGTACTTTCAGGGAATTCGACTTTACCCTTAAGCTGCTTTTCCACCAGTCCGGTAACCAGATGCAGGCCATAGGTTTCGGCCTTCCGGGAATCCTGGTCTTTCGGAATACCCATACCGTTGTCGCTAATCACCAGTTCAATTTCATTTTCATTCCGGGCATGAAGCGAAACTTTGATTTCACCTTTTCTATTTTCGGGAAAGGCGTATTTCAGGGAATTGGTAATCAGCTCATTGAGTATTAACCCCAGCGGAATAGCAGTATCAATTCCCAGTAAAACATCCTCGAACTCGAACTTCAAGTCAACTTTTTCCGGTTTGGCGGGGAAATAAGCCCGGACCAAATCTTGCGCGATAGTTGTGATGTAATCTTTAAAATTAATACTTGCCAGGTTCTTGGTCTGGTACAACTCTGCGTGGACCTCTGACATGACTCTGACAAAATTCCGGCATTCCTGAAAAACCTCGGCGTCTTTTTTATTCTTGATTGCTTTAGACTTGCGACTCAACAGGCTGGAGATAACCTGCAGATTATTCTTGACCCGGTGGTGGATCTCCTGCAGTAGAATTTCCTTTTCTCGGAGGGAAGCCTGGATTTGATCTTCAGCCTCCTTACGTTCAGTGATGTCTTGAGAGAAACCTATTATACCTCGTATTTCCCCTTTTTCATCTCTGTATGGTATCTTATCCGTCTGAACCCATCTAGGTCCTCCAGGAGTTTCAATAAGCTCGATTATGTTTCTTTTGGGGAGACCTGATTCAATTACTTGTTTATCATCATCCCGGTAATTTTTTTCCTTGGTGGGAGAAATTTCCAAGGCTGTTTTTCCCATTATCTCTTCTTTAGACATTCCAAAGGTATCAGCAAAGAGTTTATTTACTTGTACAAATCTATCTTCTTTATTTTTGTAGAAAATCATGGCAGGAGAATGATCGACCATGATCTGCAGCTCTTCACTTTTATGCTCCAGCATTTTTTCGGTTTCCCGAAGCTGTTTTGCCCTTTCGGCGGCAATGAACTCCAGGTTTCTTTGCAGGTGAAGCAATTGTTCGTTTTTTTCCCTCAGCTCGAATAGTATCTCGAGATACTTATTGGTGGTATTTTCATACTCTTCCTTTGTCAGAAGATAATCGTTCCTGAGATGTTTTAATTTTATTTCAAGTGTCTCGATAACTTCTTGAAAATCTTCATCTTTCATTATTTGAACCACTCCATTTGTTCCATTTTTTTAATTTCTTCTTTTAGTTCTTCTACAATAATATTGATAGCCTTTTCTTTTATACCCAAGTCGGATAAGCATTTATGAAACAGGTTGACATCTCTGAAAGGAGCATCCGCATACCCGATTTTCTCCCTTTGGCAAATATAGTCCGCAATATATACGGTTAGTACAGCTTTCTTGAATTCATCCTCTACGCGGTCCGGTTCGTGATGCAGTCCGATAGCATTGATAAGTTCATCCGGAAAGTCCCAATTTATGGCTATCGCCTGGCCGATATCAGCGTGATTGACAAGTAATAATTCCCTTTCGACAAGATATAAATTAGTCTCTTCCTGCCCTGATTTACTCAGAATTTGCTTGAATTCCCATTGAAAGAATTGATCCTCGACAATGATGCCGATGTCATGCAACAAACCCGCCACATAGATATTCCCACCCCGCTCCCTGAATTCTCTTCGGTAGATTAATTTGCAGCATACGGCAACGGCGTTGCTGTGTTTCCATATAGACTGCCTTGAATAACCGTCTATCAATTCTTCATTCATGAAAAGATCGCACACCTTTTGAAACAAGGCCAGCTCCAGGACCGCATCAAATCCGATACAGATCACGGCTTCCTGAATGTCGCTGATAGTCCTCGGATAACCATAATAGGCGGAATTAGCTCTTTTTAACAACTGGGCGCAAAGCGGTGGATCTTTTTCGATGACCTCTTTTAAATTTTTGGCGCTTGAACTTTCATCTTTAATTATATTCAATATCTCTTGTACGACCTGTTTAATCGAAGAAATCTCCGATCTATTAACCATCTCCAGAATCAGCTGAATTTTTTCAATCGCTTCGTTATCCAATTCAACACCCCGTTCCTTGAAAAAATTATTGAACTCAAACACCTGATTCATCTCTTGCATGAGATGAGATTATCATTGAAGACTCCCCGCAGCAAGCTGCCGGGAATCTTCGATTGTCAAGGTTTTTTTGATTATTACTATTCGCTCGCTATTCAATTCGAGATTTATTTCGGCGGTGTTCAACTCCAGCCGTCCAGAGATATCCCTCTACCGCGAGCGCGAAACATCTCCTCCATCTGGTGAGGTTAAAGCGCCTCGCATATTGTACCTATATATGCCACTTTTTGTCAAGCATGAAAAAGGTTTCAAGATTAAATAAGCATTTTCAGCCATGCCTTTTACGTTCGCTTTCAGGTTCCAGCAGGAACACTTTGGCCAAAGGTATTAAAAAATACAATTAAAGGG
>CAZSTM010000150.1:0-8383 GCA_964609635.1 uncultured Gemmatimonadales bacterium | reverse complement strand
CCCTGCACCCGAACGGGGTCCTGAAATGGAAATTCGAGACAGGCGGCAAGGTTGTCTCCTCGCCGGCTATCGGTGATGACGGTACGATTTATGTCGGGTCCAAGGACGGTCGCCTGTATGCTGTCGGCCCCGTGGGGACCGAAGTCTGGAGTTACGGCACCGGAGGACCGGTCTGGTCTTCCCCGGCGCTCGCCTCCGACGGGACGGTGTATTTTGGTTCCGAAGACAGCAAGCTCTATGCTCTCAACCCGGACGGCACTCTCAAGTGGAGCTACCTCACCGGCGGGCCCGTAGTGTCCTCACCGGCGGTTGGATACGGTGGCACGGTCTATTTCGGTTCTTTCGACAAAAATGTTTATGCTCTCAATCCGGACGGCACTCTCAAGTGGAGCTACCCTACCAGAGGGCCGGTTATTGCTTCCCCGACGCTGGATGAAAATGAGTCTGTTTATGTCGGATCTGTCGACAGTACTCTTTATGCCCTCAGTTCTAACGGTGGAAGCCTATGGGAGACCAGGATCAACGGCCCGATAACCGTCTCCGTAGTGATCAATACGGCGGGAAGACTCAGTTGCGGAGCCAGCAAAATGGCTGATGTCGACTGGGACCTCCAGCCACGGGATGCCGTTGAGCTGTCCGAGGTACGTTTCCAGGTAAACAGAGGATCCGGCGGTATCGCTTCCTCTATGAGTTCCAGTAACAACAGTTCGGCGACCTCGTTTGTCAAATTGGACGGCACCGTAATCCACAGAAGCGAGTATTCTTGGGGTGGAACTCAGGGAATCGACCAGGTGCCGGGCTATGACAACACTGTATGGCCCAAGTGGCGGCACGATTTCCGTAATACCGGCAATCTGGCCACCGATCTGGGGAATCCACTTCGCGGGACCGACCAGTATGCCATAGATACCAAATGCGATCTCTGCCGTGACGGTGAACTCGACAGAGCAGACGTGCTTTTCCTGCTGGTAGGTGGAGTCTCCGAGCCGGACAACCCGGTAGTGGACTGGAACGGTGACGGCCAATGGTCCCTTTCCGACGCTATAGAATTTTTAGGAGATATAAAGGTCGGACTCTGCAATCCACCGGAGGCTTTGCTTGCAGCAGGCGGGATTTTTACACCCGGCCAGCAAGCGTACGACTTGAGCGAGGATGAAATCAGGGAGTTGGAGCGCTCTATTAATCGATTGGACCTGACTCCCGAGCAGAAAGAGGAGTTCCTGAACCAGCTCTACGCCATTGTTAACCGGGCCGGCCTGCCCAGGGCATTCTCTCTGGAGCAGAATGTACCAAATCCATTCAATCCTTCTACAAGTATAAAATACATGGTGCCCGAGGGATTTACCGGATTAGTTTCATTGAAAGTCTATACCGTGCGAGGACAGCCTGCAAAAACTCTGGTCGATGACAAGCAGGCTAGCCCGGGAGTCCATGTGATTTTTTGGGACGGCACGGACGAGGCCGGCAGAAAGCTGAGCAGCGGGGTCTATTTCTACCGCCTCAAGGCAGGAGATTTCCAGAGTACCCGTAAGATGGTTCTCTTGAAATAGACAATCGTTTCGGGGCCGGCTGATATCAGAACTCTGTCGAGGTAGGAACCGGCGCGGGAATTTTGAAGTCACCTCAGCGGCCGGGTGGCGATCCCGGACGATACGGTATTTTTCGGGGAGCACATGGTAAAAGTGCAGGACAGGGAAACCGTGACCCTGGATGGATAGAAGTAAGTTTATAAGGTCTTGATTTCAGAATAAATAAGTAGGTTGATAATCGTTGAAAGGACACGGCGCGCCGTGTCCTTTCTGTTATATCTGCTCAAGCCTTAGGCTTGCGCAAGTATTCCACCAGGTTTTTATCCGATTCCCAGACCTGGACTTTATCTACCTCGATTCCTGCGGGCAGCTTCTGCCGAGCCTTCTCGAAAATGACCCTGGCGATGTTCTCGGCGGTGGGGTTTTGTTCATCGAACGGCGGGACCCGGTTCAAGTCCACGTGATCGAAAGGCGCTATTACCTCCTTCAGCACCGCCTTGAGGTTTCCGAAATCCACCGCCATCCCGTTATCGCCGAGGTCTTCGGCGCGGACAGTAAGGCGTACCTTCCAGTTGTGCCCGTGAACCGACGCGCACTTGCCCGGATAATCACGCAGGGAGTGGGCCGAGGAGAACTTACTTTCCACGGATATGCGGTACATGGCTAAACCTTGCTTTTAAGTTCGTAGAGCAGTTCCAAGGCCTCGATAGGAGTGAGCTTGTCGAGGTCAATTTCTTTCAGACGCTCGAGTATCGGGCTCGGCGGCGCGGCGGCGAACAGCGGGAGCTGGTCGCGCTTCAGCCTCTCTGTGGGGGCCATTTTCCCCTGGGCCAGCGCCGGGAGGTGGTCGGCGGTGAACTCGCCGGACTCGAGGTTGTTGAGCACCTCACGCGCCCGGGCGATAATGTCTTTGGGGATCCCCGCCAGGCGCGCCACCTGGATACCGTAACTGCGGTCCGAGCCGCCCGGGGCGATCTTGTGCAGGAAGATGATTTTCTCGCCGTACTCTTTGACCAGCACGTTGTAGTTGCGCACCCGGGGCAGCATGGCCTCCAGTTCGGTAAGCTCGTGGTAGTGGGTGGCGAAAACCGTTTTGGCGGCCCGCGCGGGGTCCTCGTGCAGGAACTCGGTAACCGCCCAGGCGATCGAGAGTCCGTCGAACGTGCTGGTTCCCCGGCCGATCTCATCGAGCAGAATCAGGCTCTGGGGAGTGGCATTGTTCAGAATGTTGGCGGTCTCGTTCATCTCCACCATGAAAGTGCTCTGGCCCTGGGTGAGGTTGTCGCTGGCACCCACCCTGGTAAAAATGCGGTCCACCCGGCAGATCGAGGCCCGGTTGGCCGGGACGAAACCGCCCATGTGCGCCATCAGCACGATAAGCCCCACCTGGCGCAGAACCGTGGACTTGCCGGCCATGTTGGGACCGGTGAGAATGATTATCTGGCTCTGCCGGTTATCCAGCTCGATGTCGTTGGGCACGAACTGCTCGGTGCGCAGCATGCGCTCGACCACCGGGTGACGGCCCTGTTCGATCTCGATCCGGTCTCCCTCAGTCATTTCGGGACGGACATATTTGTACTCGGCGGCCGCCTCGGCCAGGGTGGAGAGCACATCCACCGCGGCTACTTGCCGGGCGGTTCGCTGAAGATGAGTGCTGAACGAGGACAGGTGCTCGCGCAGGCCGCTGAAAAGCTCGGACTCCATGGTGGCGATTTTTTCCTCGGCCCCCAGCACCTTGTCCTCATACTCTTTCAACTCCGGAGTGATAAAACGCTCTCCGGTGGAAATGGTCTGCTTGCGGATGAAATCCTCAGGCACCAGGTGCAGATGGCTTTTGGTGACCTCGATGAAATAGCCGAAAACCCGGTTGTACTTGACCCGCAGGTTGGTGATCCCGGTCCGCCGGCGTTGTTCATCCTCCATGCGGGCGATCCAGTCTTTGCCCTCGGTGACCAGCTTTCGCAGCTCGTCCAGTTTACGGTTGTAGCCGGTGCGGATCACCCCGCCGTCCGCCAGGGTCGCCGGCGGATCATCGACCAGGGCATCGGCGATGAGTGCCACCATCTTGGGGAACTCCTGTAGTTCCTCGGCGCTTTGCCCGAGAGCGGCGCTGTCCGCGCCTGCCAGCAGCTGTTTTATCTTCGGCAGCTCGGAGAGCGATCTGCCGAGCGCCGCCACTTCACGGGGACCCGCGCGGCCGCTCGAGATTCGGGCTACCAGGCGTTCGATATCGGCCACCGGTCCCAGGGATTCGCGCAGCTCGCGCCGCAGGGCGCTGTCGCGGACAAAGGCTTCCACGCGGTGGTGACGGCCGGTGATGCACTCGAAATCCACCAGCGGCTCCAGCAGCCAGCGGCGCAAAGTCCGGGCTCCCATGGCGGTAAGCGTACGGTCCAGGATGTCCAGCAGCGTACCCTCGCGCCCGCCGCTGAAACTGGTTACCAGCTCCAGGTTGGCCACCGTGTCGGAGTCGAGCACCATCAGGCGTTCGGGGAAATAAGGTTGAATGATGCGCACGTGGTCCAGGCTGGCAGGCTGGAGCCGGCCTACATAGTCCAATAGTACTCCGGCGGTAATCACCGCAGGATGGCTGTCCCCGATTCCGAATCCTTTCAGCGAGGCCACCTCGAAGTGCCGATGCAGCAGGTCAAGGCAACCTTCCCGGTCGAACCGCCAGTCCTCCAGGTAAGTCAGGTGCAGGTTCTTGGATTTGGCCTTGCCGAGCAGGTCGAGCAACGGATGGCTTTGGTCCCGGCGCGGAGGCTCCGGCAGGCCGTCAACACCCTCCAGCAGCAGCTCCGCCGGGCCGATGCGCAGAACTTCATCCTCCAGCTTGGAGGCCTCGACCGCTTCGAGGTAAAATTCTCCGGTGGATACATCACACCAGGACAGCCCGATCAGGCCGCCGCCGACCGGGTGGGCCGCGGCAATGAAATTATTGCTCACCGCACTTAGCAGGGACTCGTTCATCACCATGCCGGGGGTGATCACCTCGGTCACCGCGCGCTTGACTATCCCCTTGGCCTTTTTCGGATCCTCGACCTGCTCGCAAATCGCCACCTTGAATCCCGCGGCCACCAGCTTGGCTATATAACCCTCCACCGCCTTGACCGGCACTCCCGCCAGGGGCACCCGACCCGCGGCACCGTTGTTGCGACTGGTCAGGGTGACCTCCAGCACCCTGGCCCCGATCCTGGCATCCTCGCAGAACATCTCGTAAAAATCTCCCATGCGAAACAGGAGAATTGCATCTTGATGCTCGGCTTTGATACGCCGGTACTGTTCCATCAATGGAGTTTCTGCACTCATGGAGGCTCAACCTTCGGGGGAAAGCAATTGATAGGAAAAACCATTTTTCTTAAGTTTTTTAACCACTTCGTCGGCCTCGAGGCGGCTGGCCAGGCCGAGTATCCGCACCCGGTAAAGGCCATCGCTTCCCGCAGGCAGCACCACCGGATCGAAACCCTGATGTTTAAGACTCTCGGCCTGCGCCCTGGCACGGGACAGGCTTGAGAAAGCACCCAGTTGGATGCTGTAGGTGCCCGGCGGCCCGGCGAGTCGGTCGGTTGTGGATGAGACCTCGGCGGGATCGAAAACCGTGCCGGCGGTACTCTCAATCAGGCGGTTGCGCCACTGGCGGGCATGGGCACTTTTGCCCCTGCCGTAGAGTTCGACAAGCCTGGAAAGCGCGGCCAGTTGGTAGGGATTGCCGGCAAACCGGTAGGCGGCCAGATATTGCTCCGCCGCCTTTTCAGGGTCACCACAAGCCAGCAGAGCCACCCCGCTGTAATAATACAGCGTACCGTATTCCGAACTCCTGCCGAGAGCCAGGGCGCGTTCCAGAATCTCGATCGCCTGCTGCGGATTGTTCATTCGCAACCGGGCGCGGGCCGCTTTGGCCAGCAGATTTTGTCTGTTCTTCAGGATTTCGGCGGTATCGGCCGCTTTCAGCCAGTTTGTCAGCGCTTGACGGTATTCTCCCCGTGAGAAAGCCAGGTCTCCCAGGCGCTCGCGGGCGCTTATGGCCTCGGCCTGACCGGCAGCCAGCCCGGTGACCAGCTCGAGCCTGGTGGAGGCGGAATCCTCATCGGTCTCCAGGTAGGCCTGGTAAAGCAGGGCCCGGTTCCGCTGTTTCGGCGAGGTCGCAGACTCTACTGCGGAGCCCACCAGCACGCGGGCATCGGCCGTTTGCCCCGTGGCCATCTGGCCGGCCGCCACATCCAGCATGTCCTGAGCGGCCAGCCTCGGGGCCGCCGGACCCCAGAACGCCAGAATCATAACCAGGCAGACCAGGCGATTTTCGGCCGCGTTCATTGGAAAACCTCCCGCTGAAAGCGAAACCCAAGCTCTTCCAGGATGAGCCTGTCGCCGATACGGCTCGATTTGAGTTTCAAGTCGGTTTCGAGTAACAGTTCCAGAGCCCGGTCGAGTTTCGCAGGCTCAAGAGAACGGGCCTGATTGAACATCCTTTTCACGGCCTCGGCCGGCCGGTGCATCAGGTTCAGCCTGGATTTTACAGTTTTATCGGGCAGGCGCTGTTTGAGCATTTCCCTGACCCGGCCGAGAGTCATGAAATGTCTACCCGCCATAGCGACCGCATTTACCGCCGACTCCCCGTGGAAGATCAGGTACCGGGACAGCTCGTTGCTCTTAAGGATTTCCCCTCCGGCCAGGTTGTCGATCCAGTCGAATACGGTACCCCCATGCTCGGTGCCGGTCATGACGCGGATATCCTCAACTGTAATCTCCGGTCGCTCGCCGCAAAAGATGGAGAGTTTTTCCAGCTCATCGGCCAGGCGGGCCAGTGAGCCTCCCACGCGGGCATAAAGCTCGAATGCGGTTCCTGTACTTATTTTCTTTCCCTGGGTTTCGGCCCGGGTGACAATCCAGCGGATAAGCTCCCCCTCTCTCAGGGGCCAGAACAGGACAGTATCCGCGGCCGCCTCTAGCTTGGCGGCCCATTTCGGGGAACTCTTTTTCAGGTCGATGCGGATGCGCTCTCCGGCCGCCAGAACCAGCACAGTAGTATCCGAGGGTTTTCCGGCGTAATCGGCCAGGTACTGCTTTGCCTTGGCTGAAACACGCTCCAGTTCGCGAACCAGCACCACCCGCCGGGAAGCCATCATGGGCGGGGTGCTGAGCACGGTCGCCAGCCGTCCTAAATCCAGGTCCGCGCCGTGAAAACGGTCGAAATTGAAATCCCGGGTGGCTGGTTCCACGGCGTATTCCAGGATTTCATCAACTGCCTGGCCGGTGAGATATTTCTCATCGCCGTGAAAAAAATACAACCGCGCGAACCTGCCCTGCTTCGCCAGGCTCACCAGACGGTGGAAATCCGCTTTAGGCATCCGAACTCCCGGAAGATTAATAATCCTCGGCAGTAAAATCGTGGTGAATGATTTTAATTATTACAGTTTAATATAAGAAAACCAACCGCCGCTACTCAAGAGAAATTGTTTTTCCTGCGGCGAAAAGAGAAAAGATAGTGACAAAGGCACAAAGGAAGGAGTCAGGAGACAGGAGTCAGGAGTCAGAAGAAAAGATAAAAGACAGGCACAGCCGAAGACTTGCGCGGCTTTACGCGCAACACGGCACAGAGGCACAAAGGAAGAAGACAGGAGTCAGAAGTCAGGAGACAGGAGTCAGAAGAAAAGATAAAAGACAGGCACAGCCGAAGACTTGCGCGGCTTTACGCGCAACACGGCACAAAGGGCCCCATCCCCCTTTGAAGAAGGGGGACCGAGGGGTATTTCAACTGGAGGGGCGCACAGGGCAGTGCCCTATCTGTGGGATTCCCGGGAACTGAGGAAATATTGCCGGCAGGTTTATCTGATCAGTCTGTTGTTACGAAATGTTTCTGGACCCGGAAATAAAAGCTACTCGACGGTATGTACCACTCCGCTCAAGACAAAAACCGGCTGGGGATGGACCGGGTAACTGAAAAACGGCCTATCCTCATCGGGTGTATAGGAGGCCAGCTGCATTATCTCACCCGACCTGTCCGGAGTAAACCGGGTTTTCCAGGAGATGTTCCGGGCCAGTCGGAGGTTGACCACGTCCATGGTCGAGTCCGCAGCTCCTATATCGTAGGCGAACCTTTTCTTGTCCGGTATGCCGATAAAAATAACTGTCAGGGCTACTGCGATAACGGCGGCGGCAGCCGCAGGAATCATGAAACGAATCCTGCGAGGCCTGAAAACCATCGGCGCGGATTCGGACAAAGAAGCTTGTTTAACCCGGATTGGAAGATCCGCCGAGGGTTCGATACCCGGCAGCTGGTGGAGTTGTTCGATACCCTGGCGGTAGGCGGCTACACGGCGAGCGCATTTCTCACAACGATCCAGGTGGGCCTCACTCTCGGCGAGAGACTCTCTTCCCAGCTCCCCGTCAAGATAGGCGGAGAAATGCCTCAAAAAATTCCTGCAATCCATCTTGAAAAGTCCTTACAAAGCTGTTTTGTTGAGTAAAACTCCTGCAAATAATGTAAATAGCCGGCAGGCGGTGGTCTTTATAATAAATACAAGGTAGTTTAGAGATAGTTCCGTTTTTTTTAAGCAGGCTGAAAAAACCGCAAATTTACTTTTCACCTCAGACAGCCGACAGGTTGTCGGGTCCCTGTCGGTTTTTTCAACCGGTGTCTCACGCCGATTATCAAATCCTCGATCGGTCAGTCCCGGGAAAACTCCAGATCGATCACTTCTCCGCACTTGCAGGTTATTCGCAAGCCTATAAGCGCACCTTCCTCATCGTGAAAGCGTTCGAGCTTGACCTGTTCCTCCTCCTGGCCGGCTTCCGGTTCAGCAATTTCCAGTTCCGCGGGCGCCGCCTCTTCCATTTCCACGGGATTTTCATCG
>CAZSTM010000149.1:0-8489 GCA_964609635.1 uncultured Gemmatimonadales bacterium | reverse complement strand
GTGCCTGCTGTAGGGGCACAGGGCATGGCTCTTGAGCGAACGCGAACGAGTGGTGTGGGGGCCGTGCCCGTCCGGGGTGTATCCTGGCCTTTTTCAATCTCGTCTATCCTGTTATCCTGTCAGACTTCAAATATTTATGTCTATTTTCCGGCATTCTCGATCCCGAAGCGGCGATCTATCTCGGCAGCCAGCAGGCCGCAGACATAGGCCAGACGCCATCGGGCCAGTGCCAGATCGATCTCGGCGCGGGATACTTCCAGCTCACCGGTGGTGGCATATCCCTCGGCGTCGATAAATTCGGTATTGGTGACCTGGCCCTGGTCGAAACGTTCCCTGACCAGGCGGAAATGCTCCCGGGCCGCGGTCAGGGCCTTTGTAGCCAGTGCCAGCCGGTCCTCTGCCTCTTCCTCCCGCAAGCTCTCCCGTTCCACCTCGAGCTCGATACGCCGCGCCAGGCCGGTCTTCTGGGCTGCAAGTTCCCGGGACTGCGCCTCGATACGTGAAAGCCGATGATCTTTGGCGCCCCAGTCCCAGATGTTCCAGTCCATCACCACCCCTGCGCGGGCGTATTCGATAAATTCCTTCCTGAACATATCGATCCCCGGCCTGGCCGCGATACCGGAAGCGAACAGGCTCACCGTGGGAAGATTCTCGCCCCTCAGGCTCTCGGCCACCGCTTTCATGGAGGCTATCCTGCGATCGTAGACTTCCAGGACCGGGCGCATAGCCAGAGCCTGTTCGACTCTTCGGTCAGCCTCTTCCAGCCCGGGAAGACCCTCCACGGTGTCGGCGAAATGTAAAGTGCTCCGGGCGGTCAGGCCCATACGTTCCAGCAGTTGGGCCCGCGAGAGTTTTACCTGGTTCCGGCTGCTGCCAAGCTGTATCCTGGCCTGTTCCAGGTGTACCTCGGCTTTGAGCACCTCATCGTAGGTGATAAGCCCGGCACCGTGCAGCGAAAGCAGGTGCCGGTGGTGCTCCTCGGCGGTCTCTACCGAACGCTCGTTGATCCGCACCTGGCGACGGGCTCCCAGCATTCTCAGGTAATCAGCTCCCGCCTCCAGGGCCAGGCCCTCCCGCACCTCGCCGAGAGAGCTTTGCAAAGCCTGCTCGAGCCGGATATCGCCCAGGCGCTTGTTCTTTCTTCGGCCCCAGTCGTAGAGCAAATGCCTGGCCTCCACGGACACGCCGAGATCATGGTGGCCGGCCAGTTCCATATGGGCTGCCGGCAGGGGTATCTGGGCCACGTAACTAGTCGCCTGGTAATGCGCCCCGGCCCAAAGCTGCGGCAGCATGGAAGTGGCGTCCTCATCCACGGTGCTCCGGGCCTGGACAACCCGCCACAGGCCGGCGGACACCAGAGGATGCTCGGATACCGCGTATCCTACGCAGTCCCAGAGCCCGAGCTCCCCGTCAGCTACGCCGGAGAATCCACCGGCCGGAAAAAGCAAAACAACCGGCCAGGCAAGCTGTAACAATCTGCTTGAAAGCCTCACTATCCTTCCTCCTCTTTCCGTTTCAGGATGCCGTGCATTAATAGATCGGTAACATGTTTACCGCGAGCTGCCGCAAACCGGGCCGACTCTTTTTCACTAAGATTCAGAAGCGTATCCGCAACGGGGCGCAGGATAAAGTAGCCCGCAGACATGCCTACCAGCGAGGCCATGGTGTGCCGGGGATCTATCCGGCGCAGCTTCGAAGTCTCCATACCTTTACGAAAAACCTTCTCGAAGATCACGCCTGGAAAATCTATCCCGCCCAACCAGCTGCGGGCTTCACCGAATACCTCCCTCAATACGGCACCGTTCCCTGCCAGCTCTCTCATCACCAGACGAAGAAAACCCGGATCGGTCCCGAAAAGCTCCAGATAAAAAGAAATCAAACTTTCGATCTTGGCTTCCAGCGGTTGATCACGGTGGGTGATCTCCCCGACTTTTTGCAGATTTTTCTTGACCTCTTGGCTGAAAACCAACCGGTAGAGGTCTTCCTTGCTGCTGTAGTAGTAGTAGATCATCGCCTTGTTCGCCCCGGAAAGCTCGGCGATTCGCTGTACCCTGGCTCCGTCATAGCCCCGCTCGATGAATTCCAGACGAGCGGCATCCAGGATTCTTTTCCTGGTTGTGTCCTCATCGGTATTTACCGAAGTCGATTTGTTGTTTGTTTTTTTCATTTTCATCCTCTTAACCAAATGGTTTAACCAACCGTTTAGTTAATTATACAACAAGACCTTCTTTCTGTCAAGTATTTTTCATAACAGTGGTATATTCCTTGCTCTTTTTATTTTCAGCCGGGAGTCGGTATATTGTAACCCTTATATAATTTAAGAAGATAAGCCATGAAATACTCAACTATTGCGGAGCATTTCGGTTCCGTAACGCTGAAAATTTTTCCCTGCTTGCTGCTCTGCCTGCTGTTCTTAAGCTGCCTCGGCGACAAGAACATCGGCCCTTATACCCCTGTGCAGCAATCTAACGATCCTGCCTTTTTTGATCAGCCGGCCGCCTCCGAGCTGCAGATGGATATCAACCTTACCCTGCACCAGACTCAGCAAGCCAACTCCGCCCTGCTGGCAGTGGCCAATGATGATACCACCTCCGACAGCCTTCACCTGTATGTCGATGTCGAGGTGACCAATGTCAGGCCGGACCTTTTCTTTCTGGCGGCGGAAGTTGATACTTTGACAATCATCGCCCATGTCAGTTTCGTTGACTATCCTCATTATCGATCTTTAAGCTACGGACGGCTCAGGCTGGTGGTGGGACAGACTCACACGGGCCTTCAGGCCACGGAGGTATTCGAGACTGATTTCGGCACCGATACCACGCTTGTCGGAAAACTGCCGTTAAGCAGGATCGACTCGTTTCGAGTTGCCGACAATGTGGCGGTCAACGGCCAGGTGGTCGTAGCGAATCGCTTTATCGAGGCCAGTCTGGTGCGCAAATTCGAAACTTCTGCGCCTCCTACCGAACCCACTCCGGATCAAGTGGGGTTTGTCAGGGCCAAGGACATCTTCCGTAACCGGCTTTATATTATCGATCCCGCTGTGGGAATAGCCGACAGCACGCGCATCACGGTGGTTATCAGCGATACCACGCGGTTCGAGTCACCGAATGGAGAGCTTATATCTCTGAACAGCTTAAAAACAGGAGACAACGAACTTACCATAACCGCCCTGGCCTGGGCCCTGGGGGCCGATAGAGGGATTATGGCCAATGGCTGGGAATTCAAGCATTTTAACCTCACCGTGGTTCGTCCGCTTATACGGTAGAGTATTTTTTCAAGAGCTGGCCGTTAAAAATTATTTACCCCCACGGTCGGGGACCTGTCTACTTTGAATGGTATTTCCGTCTGTCTCCAGCCAAATTCTCAGCCGGCCTGCAGCTTTCCGAAACCGACAATTGAATCCAAAAGCCTCTTCCTTTCCGTTGTGGATTAACTTAAAATTCCGAAAAAAAATCTCTTTCCCTCTTGACAGCCAAATTCTTTTTTAATACAATAAGGCTGATTTTTTTGGGGGATGGTTTTTACCGAATTTATAATCCCTTATTCATCAATGCGTTTTCACCTTTTCAACATCGGTGTCGGCCCGGTCTGCCTGACCCGGTATTTCGTTCAGGGAGGGGCAATGCAAGAACATTCCCTTGACGACGAGTATTATGATGATGAGTTCGATGAGTTCGATGAAGTAGGGCTCGATGAAGAAGAGTTCGATGAAAATCTCTTTGAGGATGAAGAGGATTACGAGGATGAGGATGAGTTGGAATCCGAGGAATTCCTGGAAGAAGACGAGGAAGATATCGACGATTACGGTGAATACGATTGAAGGTTTCCCTCCCAGGATCTCGATTCCGCTATCAGGTTGATGAACCGCCGAAATTCTCGCTTTTCCATCGGCGCCGGCAATTCTTTGACCGGGGAAAATCCGGCGCATCGGGCAAACCATGCGAGCCATAGATGATTGATCAACCCTTGAGGTTTCTGCTGCTGCTCGATTCGCTTGAAATCAATTACCGGAACCGAGCATTTTACTTGACAGTATCATAGCCTGAGTATAGTTTACAATTCATGTCATCCTTTCAACCCGGCCGGCTTTAATTTCCACCGGCGCTGTTTTCATCTATCGCGGGGCAGCCATGTTCCGGATCAGCAAACCAGGACCTTTGAAGCGCAAACCTTGACTTTTTCGGCAGCGGCTTTTTCAAGGTTTATGGTCTGTGATCTATCGGGACTTTTTACTGGAATCAACCTGGGAGCTCTCATGTGTAAGCCTGGTAAGGGCCATAAACGCGGCGCAAAGCGAATCTTCGATTCCGGCGCCGATCTGTTTAAACTGCTGCTGTGGCCGCGGAAACCATGGTAAAAATGCTTTGAGAGGCTCAAAATCCGTGACTCGCGCTCCGCTGGCCGAAACTCCTGGACAGCGGTTTTTTTTTGGTCGGACATAAAACTTCGAGTATAATCATGCAAGATTTTATCTACAAAGATGGTATGCTTCATTGCGAGGACCTTCCGCTTGCCGAACTGGCGGACAGTGTAGGCACTCCCTGTTATATCTACAGCAAGCAGGCGCTGGTCAGGGCTTATAACGAAATGGATCAGGTCTTTGCCGGAGTGGATCACATGACCTGTTTCGCGGTGAAAAGCAACGGTTCGCTGGCAGTGCTCAAGCTACTCGCCGACCAAGGTGCCGGAATGGATATTGTGAGCGCGGGAGAGCTTTACCGATCGCTCAAAGCAGGAGTTGCCGGCGAGCGCATCGTTTTCAGCGGCGTGGGAAAAACGAATAACGAGATCCGCTACGCCTTGGAGTCCGGGATACTCTGTTTCAATGTGGAGAGTATGCCCGAACTCGCCGCCATAGATCAGGCGGCCCGCAACCTGGGCACGATTGCGTCTGTCAGCTTCCGGATCAACCCGGATGTGGAAAGCAACACCCACGAGTACACCTCAACAGGCACCAAAAAGGCCAAATTCGGCATCCCGTACGATTCGGCGCTGGATTGTTACCGCGAGCTGCGCAAGCTGAAGAACCTGAAAGCCTATGGCATCGACATCCATATCGGCTCCCAGATTACCGAGCTGGAACCTTTTGTACAGGGAGTCAAGCGCCTGGCCGAAATCTTTGTCCGGCTCCAGGAGGAGGGCTTTCAGCTCGAGGTCATCGATATCGGCGGTGGATTGGGAATCCGCTATCACGATGAATCTCCTCCTTCCCCGGCTGAATATGCAGAGGCTCTGATACCGATATTGAAGCCCTTGAACTGCCGTGTAATTCTCGAGCCGGGCCGTTATATCAGCGGCCAGGCCGGGGCGTTATTGAGCCGGGTAACTTATTTCAAGGAAACCGGGGTCAAGAATTTCGCCGTTGTGGATGCCGGCATGAACGACCTGCTGCGGCCCAGCCTCTACAACGCCTATCACCAGGTGCTGCCCGTTCTGGAAAGCTCGGCCAGGACAGCCAAGATGGATGTAGTCGGGCCGATGTGCGAAACCGGAGACTGGCTGGCAAAAGACCGTCTCCTGCCCGTGCCCGAACCGGGTGATCTTCTGGCTGTCTTAAGCGCAGGCGCTTACAGTTTCACCATGAGCTCCAATTACAACGCCCGCCCGCGAGGCGCCGAGGTGCTGGTTGACGGTGCGAGTTACAAGGTGATCCGCCGGGCGGAGACTTTCGAGGACCTGATTCGCGGCGAGGAGGTCTGAAACAGATGATCGAGTTTGTCAAGATGCACGGCTGCGGCAATGATTACCTGTTTATAGACTGCCTGAACCGGAAGGCCCCCGAGGACCCGAATCAGCTCTCACGGAAAATGAGCGACCGTCATTTCGGGGTGGGCGCCGACGGACTGGTGCTGATCCTGCCGTCCGAACTCGATCAGGCGCACTGTAGGATGAGAATGTTCAATGCCGACGGCAGCGAGGCCCAAATGTGCGGTAATGCGGTCCGCTGCCTGGCCAAGCTGGTTTACGAACGAGGCTGGATTGTCGAGCAGCGCCTGGCGGTCGAGACACCGGCCGGACTAATCGGCCTTGAACTGCATATTCAGCATGGAAAAGTCACCTCGGTGCGCACGGACATGGGTGCGCCGCGCTTGGCCTCGCAGGAAATCCCGGTTCGGCTCGAACTCGAGCGGGTGCTGGAACACCCGCTGGTCATAGGCGGGCGAAAATTCAAAATAACCTGTGTCTCGATGGGCAACCCTCACACGGTTATCTTCCTCGACCATCCGGTCGAGCGGTTTGCAGTAGAGGAATTCGGTCCTGTTATCGAGAATCACAATCTTTTTCCGGAGCGGACGAACGTGGAGTTTATCAACGTGCGTGGGCCGAACCTGCTGCGCCAGCGTACCTGGGAACGCGGCTCGGGAGAGACCCTGGCCTGCGGCACCGGAGCCTCGGCCGCTGCGGTAGCCTCCATACTTACCGGCGTATGCGAACCCGGCGAGGTCGATGTAGAGCTGAACGGCGGCAGACTCGCTATCGAGTGGCGCCAGGATGAAAATGTCTTTATGACCGGCCCGGCAGAGGAAGTTTTTACCGGCTGCTGGCCGGATGAATGAAACTATTTAATCCACAGATTACGCAGAAGTCTCAGGAAGGAAAAAAGATAAGAGATGGCTGAAGCTTTCATGCAGCAGTTTTTCGCCGAGCGCCTCGGCGGCAGAAAATTCGGTAAGGACACTACCCCCTACAAGTTCGAGAAGATAAAACGGGCCAAGCGCGCCGCCGTGCGCGAGCACCCCGGTGTGGAACTGATCGACCTGGGTGTCGGGGAACCGGACGAGATGGCCCCGGAGCCGATAGTCCGGGCCCTGATCGATGAGGCGCAAAGACCCGAGAACCGAGGTTATACGGATAACGGTATCCAGGAGTTCCGTCAGGCCGCAGCCCGCTACCTGGATGAGGTGTTCGGGGTGGCGGGACTTGATCCGGACACCCAGATCAACCATTCCATCGGCAGTAAGAGCGCCCTGGCGCTGCTGCCCGGCGCGTTGGTCGATCCCGGTGATGTGGTGCTGATGACCGTGCCCGGATACCCCGTTTTCGGCACCCACAGCGCCTGGTACGGCGCCGAAGTGGTGAACCTGCCCCTGCATGCACAGAACGATTTCTTCCCGGACCTCGACTCAATCGATGCGCAAACCGCCGAGCGGGCCAAGGTCCTGGTTATCAACTACCCGAACAATCCGACCGGCAAGGCCGCCGACCGGAACTTCTACCGGCGCGTGGTCGAGTTCGCGCATGGTAAAAAGCTGGCGGTGATCCAGGATGCCGCCTATGCGGCGCTGGTTTACGACAGGCCGCCCCTGTCTTTTCTCTCGGTCGAGGGAGCGCTGGATGTCGGGGTCGAGCTGCATTCGATGTCCAAGTCGTTCAACATGACCGGCTGGCGGATCGGGTTTGTCGCCGGCAACGAACTGCTGGTAAAGGCTTTCGCCGAGGTCAAGGACCACTCGGACAGCGGCCAGTTCGCGGCCATCCAGAAAGCCGCCGCAGCGGGCCTGGCCCGCCCCGAACTGACCGGAGCCATCCGGGACAAGTACGCCCGGAAGCTCAATCTGCTGATCGAGGTTTTCAGCGAACTGGGTTTCTCGGCTCGCATGCCGGAGGGCACCTTTTACCTCTACCTGCCGGCTCCCAAGTCAATTGCGGGCGAGGAAAAATTCGACACTGCGGAAGCCTGCTCCCAGTACCTGATCCGCGAGCATCTGATTTCAACCGTACCGGAAGACTCCTGCGGGCCTTACCTGCGCTTAAGCGCCACGTTTGTCGCCCCCTCCCCGGACGAGGAACACCGGATGGCCGCGCAGATCAGGGAACGGCTCTCAAATGTAAAATTCGAGTTCTAAGCCCTCCCACCGCAGGAGAGGACTTTTAGAATTGGAACTTCAACTCCACCGAACAGGAGAAAACAATGTTCAAGGGATCTACTGTCGCGCTGGTAACCCCTTTTCGTAACGGTAAGGTCGATGAAACGGCCATGGGCGATCTGGTGGAATTTCATATCGAAAACGGCACAGATGCCCTGCTGCCGTGCGGATGCACGGGTGAGGCCGCCACCCTGGATCACCATGAGCAGGTCAGGACCATCCAGGTGGTTGTCGAGGCCGCGGCAGGCAGGGTTCCGGTCTTGGCCGGCACGGGCAGCAACAGCACCCAAGAGGCCATCTACTTGACCGGCGAAGCCAAAAAACTGGGCGCCGATGCGGCGCTGCTGATCAGCCCCTACTACAATAAACCCACCCAGGAGGGTATCTACCGGCATTACAAAGCGGTGGCCGAGGCTGTGGACATCCCGATTGTTCTCTACAACGTTCCCTCGCGCACCGGCAAGAGTATCGAGCCCGAGACCGTGGCCCGGTTGAGCGAGATCGAAACCATCGTGGCGATCAAGGAGGCTTCCGGCAGTCTCGACCAGTCGAGCTCAATCGCCGGCTGCTGTGATATCGTTATCCTCTCCGGAGATGACTCGCTCACCTTGCCGCTGATGT
>CAZSTM010000148.1:0-8497 GCA_964609635.1 uncultured Gemmatimonadales bacterium | reverse complement strand
CAAGAAGGAACCCGAACCGGCACGTCATATTTACGAACAGATAAAAACACTCCGCGACAGCTGGGAGTCCGCCTTGAAGAATCAGCGGAAACAAACCGACCAGGCGGTCGGAGAAAAAAAAGATACCGAGTCCCCGGCGGCAGAACACGGCAAGAATAAAAATATTGAGCTGACCGGGTAAACGACAGGCGCAAAAGTGAAGAGGGAATGTTAAAACACAGGTTATATATAAATAGCGACTTTGTAAAACTTTACGATTCTAAAAGAGAACCGTAAGGTACGCCCGGTCGGTGCGAGAATCTAGGGAATGCATTGGACGTTAAACCAGGAAATTATATATGATGAACATTCTAAATAGCTTTATATTTTTGTCGACACGTCCTTTTGTGACTTTACGACTTTATTCCTTTGTCACTATGCTACTTTGTGCCTTTGCCACTTTGTCACTTTTTGCTTTTATTTATACGCATTATTCATTCGCTGAGTGAAGGATGTTCGGAAAATTCGATCTATTGCTGCCGGGCCGCCTGATCCGGGAACTGCTCCTGATGATCGAGGTCGAGCACGATCCCTCGATCAGCCAGAGCCGGCTGGCGCATAAAATCGGCCTGGTACCCTCGATGGTTAATGTCTACATACGCCGGATGTGCGAGCAGGGCTACCTGATCAAGGCCGGTGCCAGCCATCGCCGAACGACCTATCACCTTACCGGCAGCGGCCGGGCGTACTGCGCCGAGCTTATGAAGCGCTACAGCATAGAAACGGTCAGGCTTTACAAGTACGCCAAGCAGGAATTCCGCCGCCGCCTGGCCGTAAAGTTCAGCTCCTACCGGGCTTTGAAAGTCGCCCTCTATGGGGCCGCAGAGACCGGAGAACTGGTCTATCAGGTGTGCCAGGAGATGGGTCACCAGGTGGTGGGCGTTGTCGATCAGGACCCCTCCCGGCAGGGATGCCGCATGTTCGGCTGCCGGGTGAGCGATCCCTCGACCCTCGAAAAGATGAAACCGGAAGTGGTCTTTATCACTTCCATGGGCCATGCGGAGGAAATTTCGGAAGAACTCGAACCGCTGCGCAACTGCGGTGTCAAGGTTTTGGTGATGGACTAGTAATAAATACAGGCACAGCCGCAGACTTGCGCGGCTTTACGCGCAACACGGCATAAAGAGAAAAGAAGAGACAGTTGTCAGTTGTTAGTAGCTGGTTGTTAGTTTAAAGAGTGAAAAGCTATGGTAAAACATTATAAAGAGTGGGCACAAGGAAGTATGAAAATCCGGGTGTCGGTCACGGCTACATCCTCTCTCGTGGCGCGTTTGCTAACGAGCCCTCATCCACACCTCTCGTTCGCATGTCGCGCTACTTGCGTGCGCGGGTCTCCGCTGTGCTCCGGCTCACTCACGAGCACTGCCCTCTGTGCCCCTACAACTTCTTTTTATACTATGGTTTATAATACTTAATCTGATAAATCTGCGTAATCTGTGGATAATAAAAAACCACCGGATTTTCATTTAAAAAGAGAACAAATCGATGCCGAAAAAGAAGAAAAAATCCAGGCGTCGTAACAGCCCCGGCCGGGCCGCTGACAGCATGAACAATCATGCTGAACTCCCCGAATGGTCCGACCCCGGAGAGCTGGCGGCCTATTGGGCCGACAAACTGGGTACCGGTTTCGTGCCGGTGCAGGCGCAGGAGTCTCTGGACAAGGCTCTGAAAGCCGACCTGACCGACCAAGACCGTCGGAAACTCGAAGCGCTCGCTCTTCTTACCGCCGATCCGCTGGGTGAATCCCGAAACCTGAGCGATGCACCGACAGTACCGGTTTCCGCCTTGTACGATAGCGCCGGCGGGCGACTGTTTGTGGCCGGGGCCGCCGGAGAGGGTCTTGCCTGCCTGGAGTTTCCCAGTGGCCGGAAACTCTGGCACCTCGAAGCCGATCAGGTCTATCGGCCGGGAGGTATGGCTCTGGCGGGTGAGGTGCTCCTGGTCTGCGATCGCTGGAAACACCGCGTGCTCGCTGTCTCAGCTGCGGACGGCACGCCAAATTGGACCCTGGAGACCATCGGCGAAAAAGACCGGCTGGATGAGCCGACAGACATAACCCTGGTGGAAAAAACCGAAGGTGAAGAACTGTGGGTAACCGACCGCTCGAACCACCGGATCTGCCGCTTCAGCATCCGGGGCCGCCACCTCGGCAATCTCGGCCGGCGCGGTCTGGCCGCCGAGGAGATCATCTGGAACAACACCAGGACCCCGAATGCGCCGGAAGCGGTTTTCATGGAGTTCCCCGAGACAGTGGCTGTGGCCACTGATATCGACAAGGAAAAAACCGTCTTTGTCTGGGACTCGGGCAATGTAAGGGTTCTGTGTTTCAGCACCTCCGGAGAGCTGAAACGAATCATCCGTCTCGAGACCGGAGCACCCGCCGGGCACAGACATCCGCTCAGGTTTTGCCTGATCGATTCTCCGGCCGGGCCTGTCCCCGCGGCGATAGATGAAACGGACACCGCGCTCATGCTCTGGAGCCCGCAGGGAGACCTGGTGTTGCGGACCATTATCGGGCCCGCCCTGTTCGGCCGGAGCTCTCGGATAGAAACGGCCAGATTAATCGCCTCTGAGGGCAAAGACGACAGGCCGCCGGCACTGGTAACCAGCACGGCCGCCGTGGTGGAATTCAAAAAGCAAGCTTTGGACTTACCGGCGCTCCTTAAAGCACGGGCCGCGGTACAGCCGGATCAGCCGCGCTGGCGGATGGCCCTGCTGGAAAGCCGGAAAAATACCCAAAACAAAAGTGAAATTCTAAACGAGTTCTGGTTCGGACCGCCGAACGGAATGGATGCGCAGGCCATCGCCCGCAGCCTGCTCCTGCCGGAGCAGGCTGCCGACGGCAGGCTGAGCCTTAACCTGGCCCGGATCGAAGCACTTATCGAGGAATCCGGCCGGGCGGGCTTCGCACAAGCCGCGGCAGAACTGTCGAGGGCGGTGGATACGCATCTCGAGACCTTAGCCGTGGAAACCCAAGCCGCCCTGATCGAGCAAGCTCTGCCGAACGAGGTCGATCTTGATGTCTGGTCCGAGGCCCTGGCCGCCATGGACTTAGCGCTTTTTCAAAACATGGGACACTACCAGGCCCAGGCTCTTCGCCGGGACTCGACTCTGGAAACCATGCAGCGGTTTTCCGACTCCATGCGCCGGTCGGCCTGGAGTTTCCGCACTATATGCCGCGAACTTACCCGCCGGGAAAAAGATCCCACAACCAGCCGGCAAAGAGACACCCGCCTGGCTTCCCGGGCCGGGGAATTGCTCTGGAGGCGGTTCGAAGAACTGCGAGGACTCGAACAACAACTCGATTTCAACAGCGAGCCGAACCAGGTCCGACAGGAAGAGCTGACAGCCATCCATCGCCGCCTGGTTACGGTGAAAAGCCTAGGACAGGCCGCCGCCATCCTGGCCGATCAGATCGCCGCCTCGCTGAACGGCCGCGAACCGAGCGCGGAACTTGCTGCAGAGCTCCACGCCTGCGCCCATCTGGCGCCGCGCGGCCGACGGTGGGAGCGGTTGTACGGAAAAACCGGCGGTTCCGATCAGAAAGACAAACACCTAAACCTTGACCAGCCGGCGGGCGCCGGCCGCCCGGCGGAGAAAAAAGTAAGCCCCAGGACCCGGCTCAAGCTGCTGCGCAGCTTGATCAAGCGAATGGAAAACTACCTGAAAAATCTGAATGGGGCCGGCGCAGTGGAGGGTAATTCCGCTAAGATTCTCAACCGCCAGAAAGAAATTTTTGCCTTAAAAGCGGTCTTGCTGATCGCTGTCTTGAATATAGATCGCCATAAATCCCGCGAGCTGGACAAACTGACCGAGCGAGCGCAAATACTCGCCGGCACTTCATGGGATGAGACCGTCCGGGTGTTTATGGACTAATAGCGGAAGAGAGACCATGAAAGCATTGATTATTGCAGCGGGCGAAGGTTCGAGGTTCAACGGGCAGATAAAGGTAAACCACAAGACGCTGATGAAAATCTGGGGAGTGACAATCATCGAGCGCATCCTGGATGCCTGCCCTCAGGTTGACGAATTGGTAGTGGTGACCGGCTACCTGGCCGAGGAACTGGAAAGCGAGCTCAGACGGCTCCTGGCAGATCGGGTGCGCCTGAGCTTTGTCCACAACCGCGACTGGGACCGGGGTAACGGCCTTTCCGTGCTGGCAGCCCGGGAGGCTCTGGCCCGAGAGGAGCGCTTCCTGCTGTTAATGAGCGATCACCTGGTGGAGCCTGAGCTCATCCGGCGGGTATGCCTCGATCCGCCGAATCCAGGGGAATGCCTGCTGGCGGTGGACCGCAATATCGAGGAAGTGTTCGACCTGGCCGACGCCACCAAGGTTCTGCTCAACGATGAGGGCCGGATAGAAGAGATCGGTAAGGAGCTCAAAAATTTCAACGCCCTGGATACCGGAGTATTCTGCTGCACACCGGCGCTTTTCGAGGCCCTGGAAGAGGCTGTGTCAAAAGGAGGGGAAACCCTCTCGGACGGTATCCAGGTGCTCTGCCGCCGTGGGGCGATGGGCGGCCGAGAGGTGAGCGGCTGTCTCTGGCAGGACCTCGATTCTCCGGAATGTGTGGTCGAGGCCGAAAACTTACTCTGGCGCAGGATGCAAAAACCCCGGGATGGAGTGGTAAGCCGGCTTTTCAACCGCAAGGTTAGCGGGTTTATAACCCGCAGCATCGGCCGCCTGAGGGTGCATCCCAACCAGGTGACCGTTTTTAACGTGCTGCTCGCCGGCCTGGCCGCCTGGCTCATGGCCTCCGGCCATCTGCTGGCCGGAGCGGTGCTGGCCCAGATGTTTTCGATAATCGACGGGGTGGACGGCGAGCTTGCAAGGCTTAAAAACAAAGGCAGCTGGTTCGGAGGATGGCTCGACAACATCTGCGACCGCCTCTGCGACTGGCTGTTGATAATCGGCGCAGCCTGCGCGGCCCGCTTTATGGGCACCGGCAGCACTTACTTCTGGGTACTCTTGTCAGTGGCGTTGACCTCGAACCTCGCCTATTGGACAGCCATGGACTCCCTGCTGATCTCCGGAGTGCTGCGCGCACCTGTCAAGGCGCAAGGAGCACTGGCCCGGGTGGAAGCCTGGTTTTACCGGAAGGAAATGGTTTTCGGCCTGACTCACGACAGCTACCTGTTAATCCTGGCCGTCGGGGTGGCCGCAGGCTTTCCCGCTTTCACTCTGTGGCTTTTGATCGCCCTGGAAACTCTATGGTGGACAGCCAAGCTGTTCCAGGTACGGGACGCCGAACCGAGCACAATTTATGCCGACTACCTTGCCTGAGGAAATGAACGAAAAAATGACCGACAGCACAAGTGGGCTGAAACTGCTGGCCGACTCGCTGGAAAGAATCCAGCAGAGCGTGAACAGGAACCACCGCGGTATGGCAGCGCAGGGTACCACCAGCCTGATGGGCATACTGGCGGTAGCCTCTGCCGCATTATATGCCGTCGGTTACATGCCTGCAAGACCGGCGGCCGCGCTGGTACTGGTCGGCTGGGTCAGTGTTATCAGGCTCGGTGCCTCTACCTCACGGGTTTATGCATCGGGATCGAGCCACCTGAGGGCGGTGGCTGTCAGAACCCTGGATGCGGCCCTGCTCCTGGGAGTGGGTCTGGTTTTCATCCTGCGGGAGGGGTGGCAGCAGGATGTCATGATCTGGGCGGTGGCCGGCGGATTGACAGGATATCTGAGCTATTACAGCCAGGTGGCGATTCTCAAAGCAGTCCCGGGCGGACTGCGCACCGGCGAACCCGAAACCATGACAGCGGTGGACCACCTGTTTCTCTCCGGCCCGCCGCTGTGGGGTCCCGACCGGGAACTAATGCTGGGTCTCATCGCCGTGGGCTTGTTCATCGGCCGGCCGGAATGGGGTCTGGCAGCGGCGGTTATCGCCGGTAACCTGAACTGGCTGTTAAAATTCGGAAAGCTCTGGCGGGAGGTAAACCCTGAATGAGCACCCTCCGAAATAAAAGCATACTTTCGTTGAACCTGCACGGTCTGGGCGATTTTGTGATCAGCCTGCCGGTGTTGAACGAGCTTGCCCGGGCGGGCTGCGGATCGATAACCAGCCTGGTCTGGCCTTCCCTGGAGGATATCGCCGGGTGCGTGCCCTCGGTCGACCGGGTGTTACCCCTGCCCAAAGCCAGGGAAAACCGGCCCGAGCTGAGCGAGTTTGTGCAAGAGGCGGCGGGCACCGGGGGTTTCGACCTGTTGCTGGATTTCTCCTTCCTGCCCCGTGCGGCCTGGATCGCCGAAACAGCCGCCGCGCCGCGCACGATCGGGTTCGGTATCGATCCGGCCGAATACCCCTGCTACACGGACGGCATACCCAACCTTGACGGAGAACTCAGGATTCAACGGAACCTGCGCCTGCTGGAGCTTCTGGGAACGGCCGTTCCGGAAAAGCCGGATTTCTCGCTCCGGATTCCTGCTCCCGGCGCTCGTAGGGTGGACTCGCTCCTCGAATCTGAGGGGATCGATCTGCGCCGCAGCCGTCCTATTGCGCTGCATCCGGGAAGCGGTGTCCGTCACCGCAATTGGCCGCCGGAGCGGTTCGCCGAAATTGCCGACAGAGTTTCCAGGCACACCGGCGAGACAGTGCTCATTTTAGGCGGCAGGGGCCGCACTTATGACGGAACCGATGAGGGGGAAGTGGCAGCCGAGGTGGAAGCGGCCATGCGACGGCGTCCAGTGAACCTGGCAGGGATGCTCAGTTTACCCGAGCTCACCTACCTTCTTTCACGCTGCAGCCTGTTTGTGGGCAACAACAGCGGACCGGCGCACCTGGCCGCCTCTGTCGCCGGGGTGAGCGCATTGTTGATCTGGGCTCCCCGTAATGAAAAGCTCTGGCGGCCGTTCGGCGAATCCGTGGAACTGGTTGTCGCCGACACCCACTGCAGCGAGGATTGTCTTCTGAATAAATGCGAAAATATACAATACTGTCTGGGCCAGATTAGTGCGGATAAGGTTTTCGAGCACTATCTCAAAACCCTGGCCCCGGCAGCGTACGGCGGGAGAGCCTGATGCGTATCGAACTGGCAAGCGGCGAAAGGCCCTTTGACGGTTACCTGCACTGCGACCAGCGGCTGTTGGAATCCACCGATCTGGTCTGCCGGGTGGAGACCCTGCCCTTTGCCACCGATTCTGTGGAATCGCTGCTGGCCAGCCATATTATCGAGCATTTCCCCTACGACCGTACAGTCGCCGTAATGGCGGAATGGCGAAGGGTCCTGCGCCCGGGCGGCACCATCCTGATTATTACCCCGAACCTGGGTTATATCACCCACGGCTACGTGGAAGAATGGATGGATTACACCGAGGCCCGCAACCGTCTGTTCGGAGGCCAGGATTACGAGGGCAACTATCATTATACGATGTTCGACAGCCAATCCATGTCCCGGGCTCTGGGAGAGGTCGGATTCGGCCGGATAAAGGATGTAACCGCAAATTATGAAACTCGCAAGGTGCCAATGAGCTTGTATTTCAGCGCGGAGAAGTAACCATGGATAGAGTTATCGCAATTCTTCAGGCGCGATTGAAAAGCAATCGCCTGCCGGAGAAAATCATGGCCGATGTCTGCGGCCGCCCGATGATCACCCACATCATAGACCGGCTGCGCGCCACGCCCGGAATCGACCGGGTGGTACTGGCCGTGCCCAGGGATGATTTCGCCATACTGCGGCCGGTGGCCGAAAAGTACGGAGCGGATATACATCCCGGATCCTCGGAGGACGTGCTGGGTCGATTCTATTCCACGGCCTATCGCTTTGAATCGCCCTACCTGGTGAGGGCTACCGCCGACAACCCGCTGATCGATACTTCCATGCTCGCGCGCTGTATTAAGGAATGCCTCCGCGGACCTTGGGACATGGTCGGCTGCCGGGGATTGCCTCTGGGCACGGCCGCGGAAACTTTCCCCGCCGGGCTGCTGGAACTGCTCAATCACTGCGGTACCCGGGACTACCACCGCGAACATGTAACCACTTACCTGTACGAGCATGAGGAAGAATTTAGTATCAAGCGCCTGAACGCACCGCGACGTCTCAAGGCACCCCGGCTGCGCCTGACTGTCGATGCCCCGGAAGACCTGGTCCTGATCAGGCGGATCTACCAGAACCTCTATCAGCCGGGCAGGCTGGTCGAGCTGGGGGAAGTTATCGAATTCCTGAAAGACAACCCGGACCTGGCCTCACTCAATTCGCACGTGCGCCAGCGCAGCTGGAAAAAACACGAGAAGAAAACCGCCGTGGCCTGACCGGCAGAGAGGTTCCGCCGAACGCCCCGGAAGTTACTAGTGCGATGACAAGTTTGATTTGAAGGGAAGAATTTTAAACCAATCTATTCCTAATTTAGGCTGTAGGCTATAGGCTGTGGGCTTTAGGCTTAATGTTAAAGGCTGTAGGCTGCAGGCTATAGGGCAACCCTGCCCAAGCCCCATGTTTTCTTACGCACCGG